>JANNCZ010000589.1:0-2057 GCA_031387185.1 Burkholderiales bacterium | reverse complement strand
GCGTTCACGCTGGCGACGCGCATCAACGTCGTGCCGATGGTGATCTACACCGAGTTCACGCTACAGGCCAATGTGGCGATGGCGGCCGCCCTGTCGTTCGTGCTCGGCGCGATCACCTGGGCTGCGCTCGCGTTTGCGCGCTCGCTGACCGGCTCGTCGGTCGCGGCGGCGGGATAGTGGAATAGGGCGCGGATCGACGCCATGCGCACCCGTCGCTCGATCTGGTTCTGGCTGCAACTCGCATTCACGCTGGGCGTGTGTGCGTTTCTGATCGTGCCGGTGGTGCTGTCGATGCTGGCGGGCATCACACAAAATTATTTTCTGGGCCTCTCCAGCGGCTTCACTACGCAATGGGTGGTGAAGGTCTGGAACGACTATCGTGCGCCGGTGCTGCTGTCGATCCAGTTGGCCGTCGCGTGCCTGGCGTGCAATCTGCTGCTCGGCATTCCGGCAGCTTACGTGCTGGCCAAGCGCCAGAATGCGTTCACGCGTGCGATTGAGGAGTTGCTGGTGATGCCGGTCGCCGTACCGGGCATCGCCACCGCGCTGGCGCTGATCGTCACCTACGGCAGCCTCGGCGGATTTCGCACCCACTGGACTTTCATTCTTGCCGGCCATGTGCTGTTCACGCTGCCCTTCATGGTGCGCTCGGTGCTGGCGGTAATGATGTCGATTGACCTGACTACACTCGAAGAAGGCGCGCGCAGCCTCGGCGCGAATTTCGCGCAACGCTTCTTCGGCGTGATCCTGCCCAATTGCCGTGCGGGCATCGTTGCAGGGGCCTTGATGGTGGTCACGCTCTCGCTTGGTGAATTCAACATGACGCTCCTGTTGCACACGCCGCTTACGCAGACACTGCCGGTGGGCCTGGCCGACACTTATGCCTCGCTGCGGCTTGAAGTTGGCAGCGCCTACACGCTGGTGTTTTTTGTCATCATCATCCCGCTGCTGATTGCGATGCAGTGGGCATCGAACGCGGCAAGCCGGGCGCGGTCGATGTGAGTTCGATGCGTGACATACCTCCTCTCACGCTGAACGACATCGGTATGGTTTTGGAAGCATCCTCTTGAGCACAGTCACTTTCACGAGCACCTCATTGCCATGAGCGTCACCATTCACCTCGAGCGTTGCGCACGCACCTTTGACAACGGTACGCGCGCACTCGAATCAACTGACCTCAGGATCAAGGGCGGCGAGACTCTCGTCTTTCTTGGCCCATCAGGCTGCGGCAAGACCACCACGCTGCGCCTGGTCGCGGGTCTTGACATGCCGGACGCGGGTGGGCGTGTGCTGTTTGATGGCGAAGACGTGACGCCAGTGCCGATCGAGAAACGCAACGTCGGCATGGTGTTCCAGAGCTACGCGCTGTTCCCCAACATGAGCGTGGAAGAAAATATCGCCTATGGCCTCAGGGTGCGCAAGATCGCGCCAGCCCAGCGCGCTGCACGCGTGCGCGAGATGCTCGACATGATGCACATCGGCGACCTCGCACGCCGCAGCATTGACGAACTCTCCGGCGGCCAGCGCCAGCGCGTGGCATTGGCGCGCGCCATTGCGCCCCAGCCGCGCGTGCTCCTGCTCGACGAGCCGCTCACCGCGCTTGACGCCAAGCTGCGCGAAACCCTGCGCGTCGATATTGACCACCTGTTGCGCTCGCTCGGCATCACCACCGTGTATGTGACGCACGATCAGGCCGAGGCGATGGCGCTCGGTGACCGCATCGCGGTGATGCAAAAGGGCCGCATTGCGCAGATCGGCACGCCGGAAGAGATTTACCGCGCGCCGGCAAGCGCCTTTGTTGCCGATTTCGTCGGGACGATGAATGTGATTACCGGGCAGGTGCAAGACGGGCACTTCGTCTTTGCCGGCGGCCGTCTGCCGTGGGACAAGCCAGCCCCGGCGGGCAGCCTGATGTTTCGCCCTGAAGCGCTGCGGCTGGCCCCGAGTGCGGATGCCGTGAGCGCGACGGTACCGCGCGGCGCAGCGGGTCAGCTTGCCGCAACGGTGGTGTCGGCTTTCTTTCTCGGCGATCATGTGCGTCTGGTGCTCGACGCCGG
>JANNCZ010000586.1:0-6183 GCA_031387185.1 Burkholderiales bacterium | reverse complement strand
ACGGCGTCGAGCCCAATGAGCGCGCCGGTGGGCGCAATGATCTGGCCGCCATGTTCGCGCGCCAGATCGATCAGCGCCATATTGCGCAGCAGCGCCCCGATGCTCAACACCATCAGGGTCTTGCCCGCGCGCAGCACCGGCTCTGCAATCACCGGCAGCAGTTCGGCCGGTGCGCATTCGACCACGACATCGCAATGCTCCGCCAGTGCATCGATGAGCGTGAACACGCATGGTGTGTTTAGCGTGATGCGCACCGCGCCCTGTTGCGGATCGCGCAAGGCAATCGCCGTCAGCCTCAGTCCAACCATGCCGGCGTCGACCCTGTGCGCGACGCTGTTGCCGATGGCACCGAGGCCGGCGATGCCAACACGTACGATTTTTCGATTCATGGTCATGCTCATCTCGGCGCATACAAACCAAACCAGGTGGACACCAGAAAATCCGCCACGCCCGCTTCGGCAAACGTTGGCACGTCCGGCAGCGCGGCCACGCGCTCCGCTTTTGACACCGCCAAGCCAATCGAATCGAGCGCAGCATCGCAACGCACCCGATCCGTCCAACGAATTGCACGCTCACCGTGGTGCCCACCCAAAGCATTGTTCGCCACCCATCCAACGTCCTCCTCACTCCGGCTGCACACCCGCCGCACGCAGGATGCGCGCGTAGGCTTCCTTCTGCGCCTTGACGTGTTCGCCGAGTTGTTCCGGCGTCGACGGGTTGAGAAAAAACGCCTGCTTCTCCATCGCCGCCTGCACTTCGGGGCGTTTCATTGCCGCAGTGAACTCGCGATTGAGGCGCTCGACCACGTCCTTCGGCGTTTTGGCCGGTGCGAACAATCCGGCCCACGACACGATGGCGAATTGCGGCAGCCCGGCCTCGGCCATGGTCTGTGCATCGGGCAGCAGCGGGCTGCGGCGCGGCAAGGTGGTGGCGATGGCGCGCAGACGCCCTTCGCGCACGTGCGGACCACCGGTGGTCAGCGTAGCAATCATCATCTGCACGCGGTTGGCCACCAGATCAGTGATACCGGCCGGCTCGCCCTTGTAAGGAATATGCGCGATGTCGATGCCTGCCAGCGACCCAATCTGCGCAAACGAGACGATGCCGGTCGCATTGCCAGTGGCGTAATTGAGCTTGCCCGGATTGGCCTTGGCAAACGCAATCATTTCGCCCACGGTTTTGTAGGGCTGGCTTGCGTTGACAAAGAGGAAGAACGAGTAGCGGCCGACATCCGTCACCGGCGCAAAGTCAGTCACCGGATCGAACGGCGGATTTTTGCGCAACGCCGGCACCGCCGACATCGGGCTGTTGGTGGCGAGCAGCACGGTGTAGCCATCGGGTGCGGCATTCATCACCTCCGCCGCACCAATCGCGCCGTCAGCACCGCCCTTGTTGTCGATCAGCACCGATTGCCCGATGGCAGTCGAGACCGATTGCCCAAGCACGCGCGCGACCAGGTCCGTCGCTGTGCCCGCAGGGAACGGCACAATGATCTTGAGCGGCTTGGAGGGAAATTGCGCCAACGCAGACGCGCTCAGCAGGATCGCTGAGGCCACGAGCGACGAAACAAGAGAAAACAACAAACGGCTGGACCGCATGACTTTCCTTTGGGTTGCGTAATGCCTGAAGTGAACTTGCTTTGGCCCTGATGCCAGAAAACTGTCGATGGCCCTCTGCAAAACCGTTGGCACAAGCGGTTTACAGGCCATCATGGTCTTGTGAGCCGCTTGCACCAAGGCTTTTGGGGAAGACGGTTAATCAAATTTAATGCCCGACTCCTTGATGACCTGCGCCCAGCGCGTCTTCTCACCACTCAAAAACGCGCCCAGCGCCTCGGGCGGGCCGCTGCGCACTTCGGTGCCCTGCGCTGCGAGCCGTTCGCGCATGTCCTGGGTCGCCAGAATTTTGGTGATCTCGCCATTGAGCTTTGCGATCACGTCACGCGGCGTGGCGATGGGCATGATGATGCCCTGATACGAGCCGGTCTCAAACCCCGGAAACGACTCGGCAATCGTGGGCAACTCCGGGGCTGACGGCGAGCGCTGCACCCCGGAAATGGCGAGGCCCTTGATGCGGCCCGACTTCACCGTCGGGTAGGTCGCGAGCATGCCATTCATGATCACGTTGGCCTGGCCACCCGCCACATCAGCCACCGCCTGTGAGCCGCCTTTGTAGGGAATGTAAGTCCAGTTGATACCCGCGCGCTGCGCAAACGCCACGCCTGCCAGGTGCGGCGCGCTGCCGGTGCCGGCAGTGGCAAAGTTCATCTTGCCGGGGTTGGCTTTGACGTAATCGATCAACTCCTTGACGCTGTTCACCGGCACCGAAGGATGCACGCCGAGCACATGCGGCGAATACGACACCATGATCACTGGCGCCAGATCCTTGATGAGGTCATAGGTCATATTCGGATACACACTCGGATTGATCGCGAGCGAGCCAACGTCCGACAGCAGCATGGTGTAGCCATCCGGCGTGGACTTGGCGACAAAATCGGCACCAACATTGCCGTTGGCCCCGGCGCGGTTTTCCACCACCACCGGCTGGCCCCAGGATTCGGTAAGTTTCTGGCCGATGGCGCGGGCGAGAATGTCCGACGTGCCGCCAGCGGCAAACGGCACCACGATGCGGATCGTTTTGTTCGGATAGGCCGTCTGCGCCTGCGCCGCCGGCAGACCAAAGGCCACCCAGCAGGCCAAAGTGGCAGTCACTGCACCGAACACCGCGCCGCGCGCGAAGCGCTGCAGGGATTGCCAGAACATGGTTACCATGGTTGTTACTCTCCCGCGATGGATGGTTGAAATGGATGGTGGAAACTTCAGCCGTTGCGCCAGCACCCGCTGCGCAATAGATTTTTCCACATGATTTTTCGCAGATTTCCGATGCATGCGATTCTACGCCCGGCTTGCATGACAAGATGAAAATACTGCGGTTTCCTCTTGAAACTTCCCATCCACATGCTAATCTAACCAGCGTCACAGAATCAATCACCCTGATCCCCGTAAAGGAGACCACAATGTCCTACGAACAAAACGTTGCCCCGATGGAAATGGCGCAAGTCACCGCCGTCGCGCAAAAGAACAAAGTCCTGCGCCAGACCTATATGCTGCTGGCCGTCTCGATGATTCCGACTGTCATCGGCGCCTGGTTCGGCGTCGCCAGCGGATTGTTCCAAACCATGCTCGCCAGCCCCGGCATCAGCCTGATGGTGTTCCTCGGCGGCGCGTTCGGCTTCATGTTTGCGATTGAAAAGAACAAGGAAAGCGGCCTCGGCGTCGTCCTTCTGCTCGCCTTCACCTTCTTCATGGGCATCATGCTCTCACGCATGGTCGGCATGGTGCTGGGCATGAAAGGCGGCGCGCAGTTGGTCGGCATGGCCTTCGGCGGCACCGGGCTGATTTTCTTCGGCATGGCGGCCCTGGGTACCGTGATCAAGCGTGACCTGACCGGCATGGGCAGGTTTTTGACCATCGGCGCGATGATCGTGTTTGCCGCCAGCCTCATCATGTTCATCTTCCCGATGCCGGCGCTGATGCTGGCCCTGGTGGTGATGGTGCTGGCGATCTTCTCGCTGTTCATCCTGTACGACGTCAACCGCATCGTCAACGGCGGCGAGACCAACTACATCTCGGCCACGCTGTCGCTGTACATGAACGTGTACAACGTGTTCCAGGCGCTGCTGGCGCTGGTGGGCATCGGCGGCAGCCGCGACTGATTGCCGTTTTGCCTCACACAAAAACCGCCTTCGGGCGGTTTTTGTTTTTTCCCCTACCCTCTGCCGATTGAGCGCATGAAAACCATCCGTAAACCGCGCGAGAAGCGCGCTAATAAAGAGGCAGTGCCTGCTGCCTTCTCCGCTGCCGCAACGGAAGTATTGCCGCTACAGCCCGGCAGCGCCTGTGCAGCCGATGCCCAGTCTGTGCTCCAAGATGCCCAAGCTGTGGTCCAGGATGCCCAGTCTGTGCTCCAAAATGCGCACGCCGCGCTCCCTCGGGGAAACGCAGATGGTGCGGACAACGCACCAGCGCCGCAACCGCTTGCCGCACCAGAAGCCACTGAAGCGCCCGAGCCCGGGCGCGACCCACGCACCCAGGATCCGCGCCTCTGGCGTGACGATGGCTGGACTGCCCGCGTGATCAAAAACATCGACGACGAAGGCTGGGCCGTCGAGATGATCCAGGACGGCGAAGCCGAACCAGCGCTCACCGGCCCCTGGACCATGGGGCGCGACAAGAAGAATCCCAAACCGCTCGATGCCTTCGCCTTCAGCACCCTGGTCAAGACTGCTTCCGAAGTGCTGGCGCGGCACCAGCAGCATCAGCACGCGATGCTCAATAAAAGCTTTGATGTCAATGCAGGGGCAAAACGCATCACGGTAACCCTGTCGATTGAGCCGGATGACGACAATCCGTCGGCGCGCCTGTTCGCGGTCGACGAACTCGACGAAGAACTGGCCAGCGTGAATGTGATGCCTTCATTCAAACTCACGCGCAGCAGCGCAGCGGCGTGGGTCGAGAATGGTTTCAAGCCGCCACGCTCCTGAGGCAGGTTTCTGTAGCCCGTCACTGCGTCTGGCGCATTGGCGAGTACTTTGACGAGTACATTGGCGAGCGCGTTGGGGGGTTGCCAAGGCAAGTCCCCGCCATTTCCTCAATGAAAATTGCGTGACCTCGTACCCAACCGCCCCAACAGCGCGGTGTGGTCAAACAAGCGCCGCGCCACAAGGTTAAGCACCAGGCCCTCGCGCTGCAACTGCCCATAAACCCCGAGCAGACGCGCTGCCAGCAACTCGCGCCGCTGCGCCTCGACCAGATCGGGCCAGACGATGACGTTGATCGATCCGGTTTCATCCTCAAGCGTGACGAACACCGTTCCTTTGGCAGTGCCGGGGCGCTGACGGCAGGTGACGATGCCGCAGACGCGCGCCCAGGCACGATCTGGCAATTGTTCTAGGCGCCCGGCGGTGATGTGTTTGGCCGGCGCCCGCTCCAGGCGCGCGCGCAATAACGCGAGTGGATGCCGCCGCAGGGTGAGACCGGTGGTGGCGTAGTCCATCACGATTTCACCGCCTTCGCCGGGAGCGGTCAGATCGGCGTTGCGGCTGTCGTGCCGGTTCACTGACTCCCCCGCATCGAGTGCCAGCGGCGCTTCGAGTCCGAGCGTTTCCCAATACGCTTCGCGCCGGTGCCCTGCCAATGTGACGAGCGCATCAGCGCGGGCCAGCGCTTCGAGGTCACGGCGTGGCAAGCCGGCGCGCCGTTCCAGATCGGTAATACTGGCAAACGGGGCGATGATGCGTGCGGTGGCAATGCGCTCCGCAGCCTCCTGTGCCAAACCATTGATCAGGCGCAAACCCAGTCTCAGAGCGGGTCTCGGAGCATTCCTCGCCTTATCTGTCATGGTATCTGTCACTTCCAGCGTGCAATCCCAATCACTCGCCGTGACATCAACGGCGCGCACCTCGACGCCATGGCGCTGCGCATCCTGCACCAGTTGCGTGGGCGCATAAAAACCCATCGGCTGGGAATTGAGCAGGCCGCAGGCAAACGCCGCCGGGTGATGGCACTTGAGCCAGCACGACACATAGACCAGCAGCGCAAAACTGGCCGCATGCGATTCGGGAAAACCATACTCCCCAAACCCCTGAATCTGCTTGTACAGACTCTCGGCAAACTGCGGCGTATAGCCGTTGTGTGCCATGCCGACGAGCATCTTGTCGCGAAATGGCGCAAGCCCTCCCTTGCGCTTCCAGGCCGCCATGGCGCGGCGCAACTGGTCCGATTCGCCCGGCGTGAAGTTGGCCGCTGCCACCACCAGCTGCATTGCCTGTTCCTGAAAAATCGACACGCCGAGGGTGCGCTCCAGCACGCCACGCACCGCTTCACTCGGATAGCTCACCGGCTCCAGCCCCTGGCGCCGGCGCAGATACGGATGCACCATGCCGCCCTGGATCGGCCCGGGACGCACGATCGCCACCTCGATCACCAGATCGTAAAAACAGCGCGGCAGCAGGCGTGGCAGCATGCTCATCTGCGCGCGTGATTCAATCTGGAACACCCCTACCGTATCGGCCTTGCAGACCATGTCGTATACCGCCGGGTCTTCAGCGGGAATGTCCTCGACGCGCATCGCCTGTTCCGCATCACGGCCCTGAAACACGTTGAGCACATCGAGCGTGCGCCG
>JANNCZ010000573.1:0-3596 GCA_031387185.1 Burkholderiales bacterium | reverse complement strand
CTCAATGGCGTGGCGATTGACAACGACGGTGTGTCGGTGTGGGCGGTGAGCCGCTGCGGCGCGAACCCCGATGTGCCGCCCGGTGAATCGCCGTTTCTCTACGACAGTTGTGCCGGATCAAACGTGCCGCCGGTGATGAAGTTCGACGCGACCGGGAAACTGCTCACTGCGTTTGGCGCGGGCATGTTCATCTTTCCACACAAGATTTATGTCGACCGCGACAACAACGTGTGGGTGATCGATGGGCGCGGTTTGAACGAGCGCGAGCGCAAGGCGCACCCCGGCGACGCGGGCAAGGGCCACACCGTGGTCAAGTTCAGCCCCGAAGGCCGCGTGCTGCTGACGATTGGCCGCGCGGGTGTGGCGGGCCATCCGCCTGAAGCACTGACGCAACCGAACAGCATCGTCATCGCACCCAATGGCGAGATCTTCATCGCCGAAGGCCACGGCGGACAGACGCCGGGTGCGCCGCCCGAGACGGTGTCGCGCATTTCAAAATTTACCAAGGATGGCGTGTTCATCAAGTCGTTTGGCAAGCTCGGTTCGGCGCCGGGCGAATTCAAATTGCCGCACGACATCGCGATGGATCCGCTGGATCCGCAGGGGCGGCTCTATGTGGCCGATCGCGGCAACTTCCGCATTCAGATCCTCGATCAGGAAGGCGCGTTCATCGCCGAGTGGAAACAATTCAGCCGCCCGAGCGGCATCGCGATTCGCGACGGGCTGATTTACGTGGCCGACTCGGAGTCGAACGGCGTCGCGCCCCACCCCGGCTGGAAGCGCGGCATCCGCATCGGACGCATCAGCGATGGCGCGGTGCTGTACCGCATTCCCGATCCGCTGGAGCTCAAAGGCACCAGCGCGGCTGAGGGCGTCGCAGTGGATGCCAAGGGCAATGTGTACGGCGCCGAAGTTGGGCCACGGCAACTGGTCAGGTACGCCAAGCCATGATTGAGGCGGTGGTATTCGATGTTGGTGGTGTGCTGGTCGATGTCGACTTCAAGCAAGCATGCGCGCACTGGTCAGAACGCTCCGGGGTGCCGGTCGACGTTATCGCGCCTCGTTTCAAGGTAGATGCCGCTTACGAGGCGCACGAGCGCGGCGAACTCGACGGCAGACAGTATTTCGCCACGCTGCGCACATCGCTTGGTATCGATTTGCCGGATCACGATTTTGAAGCCGGATGGAACGCGATTTTCAAGGGTGTCTATCCCGGCGCTGCAGAGCTGCTTGCCAGCATCGCGCAGCGCCGGCCGGTTTACCTTTTCTCCAACACCAACGCGCTGCATTACGACTGCTGGAGCAGGCTCTACCCGCAACTCATCACACCGGTGACCAAGGTATTTTGCTCGCAGGAGATCGGGCTGCGCAAACCGTCAGCGGCTTCATTCGACAAGGTCTGCGCGTTGACCGGCATTGCGCCGCAACGCATCGCGTTTTTTGATGACTTGCCGGAGAACGTGGCAGGTGCGCGGCAAGCAGGCATGCGAGCCTTTCACGTCATGGCACCGCGCCAGTTGCGCAAATTGGTCGAAAGCGCACTCGCGTAAGCAGATGCAGAGAGCCTCAGCAACACCGCAGGGAAAGGCTGGGATACCAGCACCGTCACACCTCCCCGCTGTGATGGCAATAGGTGGTTTACGCAATCGACAGCGGCAAACGCGGGCGTACCATGTGCGCAGACCCTTCAAGCTCTCACACGTCTCAGGAGCCAGCATGCCCTCGCAAAAAATTGAATTCCCCGGCTCCAGCGGCGCACTGCTCGCCGCGCGCCTCGATCTGCCCGACGCGCCTGCGCGTGCCTATGCCCTGTTCGCGCATTGCTTCACTTGTTCGAAGGACACCAAGGCCGCGACCTACATCACCAAAGCGCTGGTCGAAGCCGATATCGCCGTGCTGCGCTTTGACTTCACTGGACTGGGCAGCAGCGAAGGCGATTTCTCGAACACCAATTTCTCCTCGAACATCGAAGACCTGGTGGCCGCAGCGAGCTGGCTGCGCGTGCATCACGCGGCCCCGGCGATTCTGGTCGGCCACAGCCTCGGCGGCGCTGCAGTGTTGGCGGCGGCGGCGCGCATCCCCGAGGCGCTCGCGCTCGCCACGGTTGGCGCACCGTTTGACCCAGCGCACGTGGCCAAACAATTTGGCGCGGCCGCCGGTGCGATTGCGCAAGATGGCGCAGCGCAAGTGAGCCTCGCGGGCCGCGCGTTCACCATCCGCAAACAGTTTCTCGACGACCTCACCTCGCAGTCACCCGCCGCGCGCATCGGCAAGCTCAAGCGCGCGCTGCTGGTGTTCCACTCGCCGGTGGACACCACGGTCGACATTCACAACGCGCAGGAAATTTATCTCGCGGCCAAACACCCGAAAAGTTTTGTCTCACTCGATCAGGCCGACCATTTGCTGACCCGTGCCGAAGACGGTCTCTATGTCGGCCACGTGCTCGCCGCATGGGCGCGGCGCTATCTGCCGATGCAATCCGGGTTGGCCCATGCAGCGGCCAATGTGCCAGCCGGCGTAGTCGCCGTCGCAGAAACCGGTACCGGCAAATTCACCAACACCGTCAAGACTGCAACGCACACGATTCACGCCGACGAGCCACCTTCAGTCGGCGGCAATGACTACGGTCTCTCGCCCTACGAGTTGCTCTCTGCCGCGCTCGGTGCCTGCACCTCGATGACCCTGCGCATGGTTGCCGATCTCAAAAAACTGCCGCTCGAACGTGTGCGCGTGGAAGTGATTCATAACAAGGTTCACGCTGCCGATTGCGCGGAGTGCGAAACGCGTGAGGGCAAGATCGACCGGTTCGAGCGCGTCGTCACGCTTGAGGGTGCGCTCGATGAGACGCAGCGCGCGAAGTTGCTGGAGATTGCGGACAAGTGTCCGGTGCACCGGACATTGCATGCCGAGGTGCAGGTGGTGACGCGGCTGGGTTGAAGAGCACAACTTTTTGTTCCGATGATGCGCCAGAACGCGCTCCCACCAAGGATTTTCAGAGACTATCGGCCAAGAGCCGCTTCCACCAAGGCGTTTCGAGCACCGGCTTCATAAAATTGAGGCAGCTCTGGTTCAATGCTAAACCTCAGCACGTGTGAGCAACAAGTCAACCACAACTCACTTCCCACGCACCCCAAACAGCGCCAGATCAATCGCCATGCCCATCGCCTGATAGCCCATGCGGTTGGGATGCAGTTTGTCGCCCGGCCCACCGACTGTGTTGTCGGGGACGAACTCGGCTTTCATGCCTCCCGTCTGTGGATCGGTGGTGGCGCGGTCGAAGTCGGCAACGCCGTCGAACAGGCCGCCGTTACGAATGAAGTCGTTGAGCTTTTTGCGTTTTTCGTCTTGCGCTTCGAAGCCATGCGCGGGCAGGTTCGCGCCGAGGGCTGAGGTGAGCGTTGCGCCGATTACCTTGACGCCGGGCAGCTTGGCGCGCATGCGCGTGACGCCGTCGCGCATGCCGTCGATGACGGCATCGGCTTCGGCGTTGCCGTTGCGCGAAAAGTCATTGGTGCCTTCGAGCCAGATCACCGCCTTGACACTGGAGAGCGAGAGCACGTCACGGTCGAGACGCATTAGCGCCGACGGCCCGCCCG
>JANNCZ010000560.1:0-9078 GCA_031387185.1 Burkholderiales bacterium | reverse complement strand
ACCGGTGCAGGCCGGTAGCAACTGATGATAGCGCCGCTCGCCACCAGCACAAAACCCGCCGCGTGATACAGCGCGAGGTGCTCGCCGATAAACAGCGCAGCGAAGATGCAGGCGAACACCGGCATCACATGAATGAACACGCCGGCCTGCGCCGGGCCGATGCGCTTGACGCCGTAGCCAAACAGCACCATCGCCCACAGGGTGGTGAAGGCGCTCATGTAGAGCAGGCCGACCACGGGGAGCAGGCGAAACGGCGGCAGCGGGTGGGTCTGCATCTCCACCAGCACCAGGGGCAAGCCCAGCGGCACACTCACCACCGCGATCACGAACATCAGTGTGGTGAGCGAAATCGTCATCGGACGGCGATTGAGATTGAGGGTGTAGAGCGCCCACAGTGTCATGCCGACCAGCACAATCGGGTCACCCGGCAGCATCTGCAAATGCAGGATGGCCGAGAGGCTGCCTTGAAACACGATCACCAGCACTCCGCAGGCCGACAGCAGCACGCCGCCTGCTTCGCGGGCATGCAGTGGCTGGCTCATCAACAGCCAGCCGAGCAGCAAAATGAGCACCGGAATCACCGAATTGAACAGGCCCAGGTGAATCGCGGTGGTTTGATTGAGACCATAGAACACCACCGAGTTTTGCAGCACCCCGCCGATTAGCGAGAGCAGTAGCAGCGGGCGCCAATGGGTCGCGAGTGCCGCGCGCAGGGCATGGCGTTCACGCCAGGCGAACGGCGCGCTGATCGTCAACACCACGACCCAGCGCATCCAGGTAAGCGTGACCGGCGCATACACGCCGAGCATCAGCTTGGCCACCGTGCTGTTGCTGCCCCACAGCGCCATCGTCATCACCAGCGCCGCGAAGGCGGGCGCGCGCGAGGCGTTGGAAGCGGACGGGACCAGGCGGGAGGGGAGCAGGCGCGCGAACATGAATGCCTGGCCGCCGCGCTCAGCGTACCGCCGGAAAAATGAGCTTGAAGCTTCGGCTCCGGTTCAGCCGGTAGATCGAAAAGTCACGCTCATCCATTGTTGCGATATCGCGCACATCAAGCACGTTTGCCAGTGCGATCAGGGTTGCGTCGGCATAGTCGCAGGGCAGGTCATCGTAGCGCTCGATCAGTGCTGCGATAGCGGCGTAGTCCTGTGTGGGGTGAATTTCCAGCCTTCCATGCTGTTTGGCCTGCTCAATCCACAGCAAGGCCGCAGCCTGCAACGCCGTGCTGTCGGACAGCAAATAGCTCAATTCCGTCACCACTGCTTCGGTAGTGATCATTACGGATGTGCATGATTGAAACCATTTTTTGGCACGCTGGTGGGCGTGATCAGCGGTGTTGAGCAGTGCGGCCAGCGGTCCCGTGTCGAGTAAAACGCGATTAGCGGGCACGTGCTTTGGCGCGGAACTTCTCGCGCAGGATTGACTTGGCGTCCACCGCCTGAGTGTGCGGCAAGCCCTTGTTTGCAGCCGGAGAGGCGGCCAGAACCTGCATCGCCAATTCGTATGCTGTGGGGCGCGGCAGATGTTTCTCGAAGTAGTAACGCAAGGCGGCAATCACCACTTCCGTTTTCGTCGCGCCCATGTCTGCACTCAAATGCTGGAGCGGTGCCGACACATCATCGGGCAGGCGCGCGGTAAGAATGGATGGCATCATGGTCTCCTGTGATACAGTGATGGCATATTGTATTACATGACCCAGTCGGCTTCAATCGTGCTCACTCACCCCAATTTCGACCCCATCGCCATCGCCATCGGCCCGGTCGCGATCCGCTGGTACGGCCTGATGTATCTGGCGGCCTTCGTCGCCTTCATCGTGCTGTGCCGGATTCGCGCGAAGCAACGGCCCGAGTATGGGTGGAACGCCGCGCTCGTCGACGATGCCTTGTTCTACGGCGTGCTCGGCGTGATCCTCGGCGGCAGGCTGGGCTATGTGCTGTTCTACAAGCCCGGCTACTACCTCACGCATCTGACCGAGATACCCGCCGTGTGGCTTGGTGGCATGTCGTTTCACGGTGGCTTCCTTGGTGTGCTGGTGGCGATGTGGCTGCTCGCGCGCAAGCATCAAAAAAGCTTTTGGAACGTGATGGACTTCATTGCGCCCGCGGTGCCGGTGGGTCTTGCCTGTGGGCGTCTCGGCAATTTCATTAACGGTGAGTTGTGGGGCAGGGCGGTAGTCAACCCCGAGAGCTTGCCGTGGTCGATGGTGTTTCCGCAGGCGGGTGACGGCATTCCCCGGCATCCCTCGCAGTTGTACCAGTTTGCGATGGAGGGTGTGCTGCTGTTCATCTTTTTGTGGATCTACGCGCGCAAGCCGCGCCATGCCGGCATGGTGTCGGGTGCGTTCCTGTTTGGCTACGGCGTGTTCCGTTTCCTCGCCGAGTTCGGGCGCGAGCCAGACGGCTTCCTGGGACTCCTCTCGTTCGGCCTCTCGATGGGCCAGTGGCTGAGTGTGCCGATGGTGCTGGGCGGGATTGGTCTATTGGCGTGGGCAGATCAAATGAAACGGCCGGTGGGCGGAGCGGGTGCCCGGAGTTGATCAACGGTGTTGACACGCAGGTTGATCCGCGTTGACACGCCGTGCAATAGCGTCTCCAATAGCCGCACCAGCCTACGCGAGAGACCTGCATGAAACACCTTACCGGCCTCGACGCCGCATTTCTGTACCTTGAATCCCCCGAGATGCCGATGCATGTCGGCAGTTTGCACGTCTACTCACTGCCATCAACCTACAAGGGCAGCTTCGTTGACGATGTGAAAGAGCACATCAAGAAGCGCATGCATTTGGCGCCAGTGTTCCACCGCAAGCTCGCGTTGATGCCGTTCGACATGGCCAATCCGATCTGGATTGAAGACGGCGACATTGACCTTGACTATCACGTGCGCTCGATCACGCTGCCCAAACCGGGCACGATGGTGCAGCTAGAAAATTATGTGGGCCGCCTGCATTCATCCCTGATTGACCGCTCGCGCCCGCTGTGGGAGTTTTACGTGTTCGATGGTCTCGCCAGCGGCGATGTGGCGTTCTATTCCAAGATGCATCACGCGGCGATTGACGGGCAGGCTGGTGTGGCGGTGGCGAACGCGGTGCTTGATCTCACGCCCGAGCCGCGTACCGTCAAGCCGCCACCGTCGCGTGCCGGCAAGCAGCCCTATCAACTTGGCGTGGGTGAGTTGGTCGGGGCAGCGTTCAGCAACATGGCGAGCCAGACGCTCAAGCTCGCGCGCATGTTTCCGCAGATGGCGAAGGCGGCTTCGAGCGCGCTTGGCACCAAGGGCAATGCCGGCAAACCGGGGCTGATCAAGCGACTCAAGGGTTTGCAGATGGGGCCGAAGACGCATCTGAACGTGTCGATCACCAACCAGCGCGCGTTTGCCACCACCTCGATTCCGCTCGGTGAAGTGAAGGCGATTGGCAAGCTGCTCAATGCGACCATCAACGACATGGTGCTGCTGCTGTGTGCCGGTGCGCTGCGCCGCTATTTGCAGGATTACGACGCGCTGCCCGCCAAATCGCTGGTGGCCGCAGTGCCGGTGTCGTTGCGTGCCGAGGGCGACACTTCTTCTGACAACCAGGCCTTCATGCTGCTGTGCCAGTTGGGTACGCAGATCAAGGATCCGATTGCGCGTCTCGCGGCGATCAAGGAGTCGATTGCCAAGGGCAAGGCCTTCACCGGGGCATCGAAAGCCGCGATCCCGCTCGACTTTCCCTCGCTCGGCGCGCCGTGGTTGATGAGTGGCGTCGCTTCGCTCTACGGGCGCTCACGCCTCGCCAATTCGATTCCGCCGATTGCCAATGTCGTCATCTCCAATGTGCCGGGCCCGCAAATTCCGCTCTACATGGCCGGCGCGACCATGAAGACGTTTTATCCGGTCTCAATCATCGTGCATGGCGTCGCGTTGAACATTACGGTCGAGAGCTACAACGGCAGTCTCGACTTCGGGTTGATTTCGTGCCGCAAGGCGGCGCCTGATGTGCCTGACATTGCGCGCTATCTTGCCGAGGAGCATGCATTGCTCAAGAGCAAAGCGGCAGCGCTGGTGCCGAAAGCTGAGCCACCGGCACGGACGCCCGCACCCGCATCTGCGAAACGCGGTGCGGCCAAGACCGCTGTCAAAAAGACACCGCCCAAACCTGCTTCAACTCGTACGTCGCTTGCATCCAAGAGTACGGCGCCGCCTCTGCCCGCAAAGAGCAGCGCCGCCGCTGCGCCAAAACCGGTGAAACCAGCACGGTCTGCGGCACGTAAATAGCGCTGAATTGCGTTTTCCACGAAAGGGTAGGCCCATGAAAAATCTTTACCGCTTGTTGCTCGCTGCGCTTGTTGTCATCATACTGCCGGGCTGCGCGCCGCTCACCACACAGAGCCCGGATGGTTCGATCCGGCCACTCAATGCCAGTGCCGAAGGCGAAGACAAACACCTGATGCTGTTCGGCCATGATGTAGTCGCCTATTTCACCCAGAGCACGCACCGCAAGGGCGACCCGGCAATCAAGACCGTGATCGATGGCGTGACCTTCCGCTTCGCTACGGCAGAGCACAAGGCGCTGTTTGACAAAGAGCCGGCCAAGTACATTCCGCAGTACAACGGCTACTGCGCCAACGGCATCGTCTACGGCATTCCGTGGGGCGGCGATGCCGACTCGTGGCGCATCATCGAGGGCAAGCTGTACATCTTTGGCGGCAAGGGATCACGCGATGGTTTTTACGTTGACGTACCGCGCAATCGCGCGCTGGCCGACAAATACTGGAACGAAGAAGTCAAAGGCTCCAACGCCTTCATCCAGCGCGTCAAACGCTACATCTTCAACCGCGTGCCGCATTACAAATCGGGCGAGGAACTGGCTGACGAGGTGCGCCGCACCGGCGGCGGCAAGTCGTAACAGGTGGCTGCCGCTGACGAGCGGCCACCAAGGGCGCGCGGCCAGACACGGCGTTGGCGTTTGAGTGCTATTTGCGCAGCATGAGCCGCATGCGCAACTGCGTGACGGTGCCGTAGTAGCCGCCCGGCTTGCGCGAAATTTAGCGAAAGCCGGCAGTCAGATACAGACCGCGCGCCGGCATGTTGTCGGCACGCAGTTCGACATCGACGCGCTTGATGCCGGCCACATCAGCGCATTTGAGCATCCACACCACCATGCTGCGCGCCACACCACGCCGGCGTGCTTCGGGCTTGACCGACAGCAGCGCGAGGTAGGCATCGTTTTCGCCATACCCCATGACGGCAAAGCCGCACATCAGCTTGCCATCGCGCACCCCCGGCAGGCTCGGGTCGATTGCCGTTTCTTCGGCGACGATGACGTTGTGGCGCGGCGAGTGCATGAAGCGCTCAATGTCGGAAGGCTGCCAGCGCCACGGCAGGCCCGCTTCGATGGTGTCGCGCGAGAGATGCGCAATCACCTCGGCTTCGTCGAGGGTGGCGAGTCGAATCCCGGCGGTGGCGATGGACATGCGGGCATTGTGGCGTAATGCGCCTGAAAAATGCAAGTGGTGGGTGGTTTGCAGGCGGGCTGTGGCGCTGCCGGGAGAATTGAGGGCAAGCGCATGCTGCAAAACCCGGGTGTGGATTGATTTTTGCCGGGAAATCGATGTATAATCAAAGGCTTCGCAAATTTTGCCTGCTGGAACGCTTGGGTTGTAGTTTCAGGCTCCGACGTTTTGCGAATCTTGCCGCACCGGTTGACAGTTTTCCTCCGGGCGGCCTGGCTGGCGCAGGTGCGGGTTTATCTTTTCAACGCACCACACGCCATTTCTAGTCCACAAGGAGTATTGAATGCGTCACTACGAAATCGTCTTTATCGTCCATCCGGACCAGAGCGAGCAAGTGCCCGCCATGGTCGAGCGCTACCGCGCCACCGTGCAGACTGCCGGCGGAAAAATCCACCGCATCGAAGATTGGGGCCGCCGCCAATTGGCGTATCCGCTCGGCAAAGTGTTCAAGGCGCATTACGTGCTGATGAACATCGAAGTCGACCAGAAGACCCTCGACGAGATGGAGCATGGCTTCAAGTTCAACGACGCCGTCCTGCGTCACCTGGTAGTGCGTCAGAAGAAAGCCTTCACGACGCCTTCGCCGATGATGAAGGAAGAGAAGTCGCGCAACCTGACGGCTGGTCCGGCTCCCGCCGCGCCTGCTGCTCCTGCAGCCGCTGCACCTGCGGCGCCCGCCATACCGGCTCCCGCTGCTGCCTAAGCCCGCGCCGCCTGACACCCGTAATTGCCCAAGCCCCGGATTCAAGGACTTCCTTGACGCAAAACAGGGTCGAGATTGAAGGCAGCATTGCAGCGCTCGACAGTGTGCGCTACACGCCAGCCGGCATCCCGATACTGGAACTCAAAATCACCCACGCCTCCGAGCAAATCGAGGCGGGCAAGCCAAGACAGGTCGAGATGGAAATTTCGGCAGTCGCGGCCGGTGAGTTGACAGCGCGTTTATCGAAAAGTCCCTTGGGTGCGCGCATCAAGGCCAACGGATTTCTGGCGCACAAAGGCCAAGCCAAGGTTCAGATTGTTTTGCACATTGTTGAATTCGAATTCGTTTAATTTCTGCATTTCCCTCCCAATACTCACGCAACACTTTCACACAGGAACATCATCATGCCTCCAGGACGCACCGGTGGACGCTTCGGCAAGAAGCCCCTCTTCAAAAAACGTGACCCGAACAAATCGCTGTTCAAGCGCAAGAAGTTTTGCCGCTTCACCGTCGGCAAGGTCGAGTTCATCGACTACAAAGACGCTGAACTGCTCAAGGACTTTTTGCAGGAAAACGGCAAGATCATGCCCGCGCGCGTGACCGGCACCAAAGCCGGTTACCAGCGCCAGCTCACCGAGTCGATCAAGCGCGCGCGTTTTCTGGCGCTGATCCCCTACACCGACCAGCACGCGGTGCGCTAAGGGAGACATGACATGCAAGTAATTCTGATGGAAAAAGTTGGCAACCTGGGAAATCTCGGTGACATCGTCAAGGTCAAAGACGGCTTCGCACGCAATTTTCTGATCCCCGGCAAAAAAGCCAAGCGCGCTACCGACACCAACCGTGCCGAGTTCGAAGCACGCCGTGCCGAGCTTGAAAAAGTGGCAGCCGAAGTGCTGGCCACCGCGCAAGGCGTCGCTGCCAAGCTCGACGGCATGATGGTGCAGATCTCCGAAAAGGCCGGTGTCGATGGCCGTCTGTTCGGCTCGGTCACCAACTTCAATATCGCTGAAGCACTTGGCAAGTTGGGCTTCACGGTCGAGAAGGCCAACATCCGCATGCCTACCGGCCCGATCAAGACCATTGGCGATACCGATCTCGTGGTGCAACTGCACACCGATGTGCTGGCCAATATCAAGGTGTCGGTGCTGGGCGAAGCTGCGTAAAGTAAAGGCCGGTAAACGTAAAACCCGGCAAACGTAAAGGCCGGTAAACGACCCAAAACAGCGGCGAATCAACAAAAAAACAAGAAGTTTTACAAGTTCAAAGGCCGCCCTCGGGCGGCCTTTGTTTTATAGTTGACGGCACAGAAGCCGATGGCGCGTGAATGCCGCAAAATGCGGCCTTCTCTGACGGATACCGGATGCCACAGAATACCAATGGCCAGTGAGCCGGACGTGGGATACAGATGAGCAGGAAATCAGCAGGAGAATTATCCGTGTCAGCCGTGATGCCGCGCCAGCCGGGCAGCGACCCGCAAGTCGAAGCCCTGAAGATTCCGCCGCATTCGATTGAGGCGGAGCAAAGCACGCTGGGCGGCTTGTTGCTAGACAACCACGCGTGGGACAAAATCGGCGACCTGCTGCGCGAGGAAGATTTTTACCGCGCTGATCACCGCCTGATCTGGAAACACATCGCGCGCCTGATCGAGCGCGGCAAGCCGGCCGACGTCATCACCGTGTTTGAGTCGCTCGACGCCGACAAGCGTGCCGAAGAGGCGGGCGGCCTTGCGTATCTGAACGCGCTGGCGCAGAACACGCCGTCGGCGGCCAATATTCGAGGCTATGCGCAGATCGTGCGCGACCGCTCGATCCTGCGCCGCCTGCTCGGCTCGACCGACGAAATCGCCGAGTCGGTGTACAACCGGCGCGGCCGCGAGGTACGCGAGATTCTTGATTCGGCTGAGTCGGCGGTGTTCAAAATTGCCGAAGACGGCGCGCGTGGCAAGCAAGGCTTCATCGAGATGTCGTCGCTGGTGGTGCAGGTGCGCGACCGCGTGCAGGAGTTGCATGAGCTCAATAGCCCCGATGTGACCGGGCTGGCCACCGGCTTCACTGACCTGGATCAAAAGACCTCCGGCTTGCAGCCCGGTGACCTGATCATCGTGGCAGGCCGCCCATCGATGGGCAAAACGGCGTTTTCGCTCAACATCGCCGAGAACGTCGCCCTTGAAGGCGGCATTGTCGGCGTGTTCTCGATGGAGATGGGTGGCACCCAACTGGCGATGCGCATGCTCGGCTCGATCGGGAGAATTGACCTGCACAAGTTGCGCACCGGCAAGTTGAATGACACCGAGTTTTCAAAATTTGCCACTGCGCTCGAGCGCCTGCAGGAAGTCAAACTGCATGTGGACGAAACCCCCGCGCTGATGGCGCTCGAACTGCGCGCGCGCGCGCGCCGTCTGCATCGCCTGTACGGCAAGCTCGATCTGATCGTGATCGACTATTTGCAGTTGATGTCAGGCTCGTCCAACGCCGCGAGCGAAAATCGCGCCACCGAGATTTCCGAAATTTCGCGTTCGCTCAAAGCGCTGGCCAAAGAGCTGCAAGTGCCTGTAGTCGCGCTCTCGCAGCTCAACCGCAGCCTGGAGTCACGCACCGACAAGCGCCCGATGATGAGTGACTTGCGTGAGTCGGGCGCCATCGAGCAGGACGCTGACGTGATTCTGTTCATCTACCGCGATGAAGTCTACAACCCGGACTCGCAAGACAAGGGTACGGCCGAGATCATCATCGGCAAGCAGCGTAACGGCCCGATCGGACGCGTGCAGCTGGCGTTCTTGGGCGAGTACACCAAGTTTGAAAACCTCGCGCGGCCGGGAAATTTTTGAAGCAATCAGGGGGGAGTCACATCATGCGCTGCATCGCAACGATCTTATCGACCGCG
>JANNCZ010000534.1:0-1624 GCA_031387185.1 Burkholderiales bacterium | reverse complement strand
AGCCGCTCAGGCCCGATCCATGCGCTTTTCCGGCCCATGCCTGCCAAAACCCTTGTCCGCCAAGGGTTTGGGGCCATCGCTCAACCTGCTTTCGGAACCTGGTCATTGCGGCTCACGCGGCAGATTGAAGATGCCTGGACAGAAGACCAACCCCTGGTTGCGCGGCAAACGGAACATCTGCTCGGGCCAGTTTGCGCCCTCGCGCATTTCCGGCTGCGCCCGGATGCCTTCGCCAAGCGCGCGATGCGCTGCTTCAAACGCGGATCCATTCGAACCGTGATCGTGGCCATGGTGGCCTCAATTGCGAATCACATAGCGCACAAACGCATCACGCGGCGTGTAGCGGTCGTAGAGACGGCGCGCGTAGGCGTTATCTTCCTTGGTCATCCAGTAAATGCGGGACCAGCCTTGCGCCTTCATTTGCACGTTGAGCCAGTCGATCAGCGCTTTGCCGAATTGCTGGCCGCGCATCGCGGGGTCAACGAACAGGTCTTCGAGATAACACACCGGGGTCAGCGTCCAAGTGTTGTCGTGCAGGATGTAATTGCAGATGCCTTGCACGTCGCCGCTCGCGTCACACGACACGATGCAATCCACCGGTGATGCCGCGTCGAGAATGCGTTGCCATGTATGTGCCGTCACCGCTTCGCTCATAGCAACTTCGTAGAAAGTGCAATAGCCTGCCCAGAGTTCGCGCCAGCGGGATTCGTCGGCGGGCGTGACTGCGCGGATGGTGATGGTCATGTGCGGTTCCTGATGTGTTGATGCGACAATCAGAAACTAACACTCGGCCGTCGGCAAAAACCGCGTTCTGATCACGCGGCGATTTGCCGTGCCTTGGCGAACACCTCATGGGCTTCGACGGCTTGCACCTCGCCACGGTCGTATGCCGCGAGGCGATTCTCGATTTCACGCTCCCATGCCGCTTCAATATCGGTCAGTGGCGGCGCGGCCAGCGATTCGAGGAGCAGATCAACCAGGCGGTTGCGATCATCGGGCGGGAGCTCCCGGCCGCGCTCGGCAAGTTCCAAAACGGTATCGGTCATACCTTGATCTCCCGCGTCTGTGCATTGAGCCGCATTAAGTGATTGCACGATCATATCTCAGCAGGCAACAACTCGGGATGCAAAATTCAGCGAGTCACGCAATGCCGGGATTGCCGCCCATGCCCTTGATCACTGGCAGATTGAGCTTGACCGGCTTGATCACTTTTTTCGCGCGCATGTAGTTGGCGACGAGGTCCCAGATCGGCTCGCCCGCAGCATCGCGCGCGCCCTCGGCCACCGGCGCCCAGCCCGCGACTTTGTATTTTTTATCGGCTTCAATCGGCTTGCCTGCCAGACGCATGTCGCTGATGCGCCCGCCCATTTTGGCCAGCGGATCGCAGGCGTAAGTCATGCCGCCGACGCGCACCATGTCGCCGCCCTGCTGGTAATACGGGTCGGGGTTGAACAGGTTGTCGCACACGTCTTCCATGATGGTCTTGATCTGCTCGCCGGAGAATTCGTTGACCGTCACGTAGGGATAGGTGATCGCGGTTTGATCCATCACATGATCCATCGTGATCGCCTGCCCCGGCAGCAGCGAAGTGCCCCAGCGGAAACCCGGCGAGAACGCGATGGGA
>JANNCZ010000505.1:0-4354 GCA_031387185.1 Burkholderiales bacterium | reverse complement strand
CCATCGAGGCACTGCTCCCGGCGACAGGCTGACCGCCATGGCGGCGCTCAGCGCCGCTGCATCCAGGTGCGTCGCCGCGCCGCGCCACAGCCCAATAACGTCGGCTGGACGCGAGGCAGCATCATTGCGCCGCCGGCGACCAACGCAGCGTGGCAGGCGCACTGCAAGGCTCTTCATCGAAGGCGATATCACCCGCCGCATTTGGGGCGCCGCTGGCGACCAGGTGGCGAAATCCAAACAGCTGCGCATCCATCAGGTGCGACGGCTTGACGCTCGCCAGGCTCGATGCGATCGATTCGATCCGTCCCGGAAAGCGCCTCTCCCAGTCGGCCAGCATGTGCTTGATCTCGCGCCGCTGCAGGGTCTCCTGCGCGCCGCACAGGTTGCACGGAATGATCGGAAAGCCGCGCACGGCAGCAAAGCGCTCGAGGTCGGCTTCCTTGACATACGCGAGTGGCCGGATCACGACGTGCTTGCCGTCATCGGACACCAGCTTGGGCGGCATCGATTTGAGCTGGCCGTTGAAAAACATGTTGAGGAACAACGTCTCGAGAATGTCTCCGCGATGGTGCCCGAGCGCAATCTTGGTGGCGCCGAGTTCGTCCGCAACGCGATACAGGATGCCGCGGCGCAGGCGCGAGCACAGGCCGCAGGTGGTCTTGCCCTCGGGGATGACACGCTTGACGATCGAGTAGGTGTCCTGCTCTTCAATGTGGAACTTGACGCCGCGCCGGGTCAGGTAGTCGGGCAGCACCTGCTCGGGAAAACCCGGCTGCTTCTGGTCGAGGTTGACTGCGATGATCTCGAAATCAATCGGCGCGCGCTCGCGCAGCAGCAACAGGATGTCGAGCAGGCCGTAGCTGTCCTTGCCGCCGGACAGGCACACCATGACGCGATCGCCGGAGACGATCATGTTGAAGTCGCCAATGGCACGCCCGACTTCGCGGCACAGACGCTTCTCGAGCTTGTTGTCGCTGTAGGCGCGTTTCTGGTCGCGCTGGGTAAGCGGCGCCGGGGAGGCGGCAAGCATGGTTACGTCTGCGTTCAGGTCTGCGTTCACGTCTGCATTCATATGTAAATCGAGCGCCCGCCATCGACCGCGAGAATCTGGCCGCTGACATAGCTCGTGCCCGAGAGCAAGTAGGCTACGGCGCCGGCAATTTCTGCGTCGCCGCCTTCGCGCCCCAGCGGGGTGGTGGAGAGGATGCGGGCACGCTCCGCTGCCGGAAACTGACCGCCGTTGGTCGCGTCGTCCGGCCAATTGATCGCGCCAGGCGAGACGCCATTGACGCGCACTTCGGGAGCCAGCTCAAGCGCGAGCGAACGCGTCAGGCCGGCCAGACCCGCCTTGGCGACCGAATAGGCAACGTAGTCCTTGAGCGGCCGTTCGGCGTGGATGTCGATGATGTTGACAATCGCACCGCGCGTTTTCTTCAAGGCAGGCGCAGCAGCCTGCGCGAGAAACAGCGGGGCCTTCAGGTTGCTCGCCAGGAGTTCATCCCATTGCGCCGGCGTGATGGAACCAAACGGCGTGGGAAAGAAACCGGACGCATTGTTGACCAGGCCATCGAGCCGGCCATAGGCTTCAAGAGCCGCTCCCACCAAGCCTTGCAGGCCATCGACCGCGGACAAGTCCAATCCATGCGCCTGTGCGGAGTGGGGCCGGCTGGTATTGAGATCTTGCGCCAGTGCCTCGGCTTCGCTGCGCGCGCTGCGATAGTGGATCAGCACGTTGCCGCCATCGGCATGCAAACGCCGCACGATGGCCGCGCCGACCCGGCGCGCGGCGCCGGTGACGAGATAAGCCTTGGGGGAGGTGTTGGTCATGGTTGAACGCAATGGAAAAGGCGCGGCACTGGCGCAACAATCGTCTGCTGTCGATGTCACGCAAGACCGGCAAGCGCGATGCCCCGGTGACAGGGCCTGACTGGCGCCAGCGCCACCAGTGACTGCCGCTAAGATGCCGATTTTACTGTGATGATCCCTACGCCATTGCGCCACACCGCTAACTTGCCGGCCCCCGATGCCGATGCGCGCGCCGCCAGCGCTGCGCTCTGCACGCACATCCGCAGCGAAATCGAGGCTGCGGGCGGGTCCATTTCCTTCGCTCGCTACATGGCGCTCGCGCTCTACACGCCGCAACTCGGTTATTACAGCGGCGGTGCCGCGAAGTTTGGCGCAGCGGGCGACTTCGTTACCGCACCGGAAATCTCGCCCCTGTTTGGCCGCACCCTGGCACGTCAGGTGGCCGAGGTGATGGCGGCCGGCAGCACTGCGTTGCACGCACTGGGCGAGGCGCCCGGGTTCGCCGAGGTGCTTGAATTTGGCGCAGGCAGCGGCGCGCTCGCGGCGGTGCTATTGGCCGAACTCGATGCGCTTGGCACACCCTGCCAGCGCTATCGCATCATCGAGGTCTCCGGCAGTCTGCGCGCGCAACAGGAAGCCACGCTGCGCGCGTCAGTGCCGCATCTCGCGCACCGCGTCGAGTGGCTCGATGCCCTGCCCGATGCCATCGACGGCTGCGTGATCGCCAACGAAGTGCTCGACGCCATGCCCGCGCATTGGGTCACCTGGCGCGACGGCGCGCTGCTGGAACGCTGCGTGACCTGTGCTGACAACGGGTTCCGTGTCACCGAGCAAGCGGCTACCGGAGCGCTGTGCGCAGCCATGATCACGCTCGCGGGCGAGCACAACCTCGGCGATGGCTACACCAGCGAAATCAATCTCGCTGCCCTCGCGTGGATCAACGCAATCGCGCCGCGCATGCACCATGCGGCTGCGCTGCTGATTGATTACGGCTTTCCGGCGCGCGAGTTCTATCACGCGCAGCGCAACACCGGTACCCTGCGTGCGCACTACCGGCATCACGCACTCGACGATCCGTTTTATCTGCCGGGCCTGTGCGACCTCACTACACACATTGATTTCAGTGCTGTTGCGCTCGCGGCGCAGGCAGCGGGTTTGAGCGTCGATGGCTACACCACGCAGGCGCAGTTTTTGATCCAGTGCGGCATTGCTGATCTGCTGGCGCAGAGTGACCCGCGGGATGTGAAGCGTCACGGTGTGCTCACGCAACAAGCGAACGCGCTGCTCTCACCTGCCGAGATGGGCGAGTTGTTCAAGGTGCTTGCAGTGTCGCGCGGTTTGTCACCAGGGCCGGCGCAAAGCTGGCGTGGCTTCGCGCATGGCGACCGCAGGCATACGCTCTGATACCCGGCGGCCAACTCTATGACCCCGATGATGCGCGTTGCGTGGCTTTGTGGTGCGTGGCTGCTTGGTGCGTGGATGATGAGCTGTGCAATGGCGGCGGCGCACGCGGGTGACGCCGAAAACCTGGTCAGTGCTTCGCGCGCGCGCTGGGAGCAAAGCGCGCACGGCGAAATGCTGCGGCGGATCATTCCACCGGTGATCGAGCCTGCGCAACTGCCCGAACCCAAATCACGCGGCGCACGACTCACTGCGCAGTATTGCGTGCAATGCCATCATCTCGCGCCACCCGCGATGCACCACGCTGCCAAGTGGCCGGCCATTGTGGCGCGCATGACGCCGCGCATGGCAGGCCGCGGCAACATGGGCGTGACGATGAAAGAGCTGATGGCCGGTGTGCGCGCACCAAACACGGAAGAGACCCGCGTCATCACTGACTATCTGCAAAAGCATGCGCAAAAACACATCGAGCAATCCGCGCTGCCCGAGGCCGGCAAGACCCGTGCGTGGACAAGCTATATGCAGGCCTGTGCGCAGTGCCACATCGCGCCTGATCCAAAGCGCTATCGTGCCAGCGAGTGGCCGCGCGTGGTGACGCGCATGGAACAACACATGACCTGGATGAACCGTGTCGTCGGGTCACGCAACAACCCGGCCGAGCCGCAATACCGCAGCGAGGAAATCACCACTTATCTGCAGCGTTACGCGCGCAGGTAAGCAGCGCCCGTCAACCACAGCCCCGCAGACGCAACCCTCACACCTTCGGTGCCGGGACGTTCATCCCACGCACTACCGCAGGCCGCTTGCCGATGATGTCGAACCAGCGCTTCACGCTGGGGAACGCGTTCAGATCCACCTGATGCCATTCGTGGCGCGACACCCACGGAAAGGTCGCAATGTCGGCAATGGTGTATTCCCCTGCCGCCAGATAAGGCGTGCCGGCCAGATGCTTGTCCATCACGCCATACAGACGTTTGGTTTCGCTGTGATAGCGCTTGATGCCGTATTCGATTTTCTCCGGCGCGGCGCGCATGAAGTGATGGGTCTGGCCAAACATTGGTCCAACGCCGCCCATCTGGAACATCAGCCACTGCAGCGCGTCGTATTTGCCGCGCACCGAGGTTGGCAAAAACTTGCCGGTCTTGCC
>JANNCZ010000441.1:0-4198 GCA_031387185.1 Burkholderiales bacterium | reverse complement strand
GTAGCGCTCGTACTGGCCCGAGCGTGGGGTGACTTCGAAGAACAGGGCGATCATGGCCAAATTGTACGGCGCTGACCCTGGACGCGGGAAGGTGGAGGGGCTGAAGGGTGGAAGGCTGGAAGGGTAGAAGGCTGGAAGGGTGGAAGGGTGGAAGGGTGAAAGGCTGCCCGGTACAATTTGGCTTTCACGTTCATGGATGCCAACATGCGCCTCACCGCCGCCGCCAACGGGATGGTCGTCATCTCCGCCACCCCCTTCACCGATGCCGGTGCGCTTGATCTTGACTCCACCGCGAGCCTGATGGATTTCTACACCGGCTGCGGCGTCACCGGCGCGACCATTCTGGGCATCATGGGCGAAGCGCCCAAGCTGGCCGGCGACGAGAGCATGACGTTCGTCAAGGCTTGCCTCGCGCGCCTGAAGGTGCCGGTGATTGTTGGCGCGAGTGCGGCCGGCATGGACAATCTGGTTGCATTCTCCAACCGCGTGATGGACGCCGGTGCTGCGGGCGTGATGATTGCGCCCCCGGCCGGGCTCAAGACCGACGACCAGATCTACGCCTACTACGAGCAGGTTGCCGACGGTCTCAAGGGCATTCCCTGGGTATTGCAGGATTATCCGGCGGTGACCACGGTGTTCATGTCGCCCGCGCTCATCATCCGCATGATTGCGGCGTTTGCTGACCTGGTCATGCTCAAGCACGAAGACTGGCCAGGCAACAACAAGATCACCGCTCTGCGCGCTGCCGAGGCTGGCGGCGGACGGCGCGTTTCGATCCTGATCGGCAACGGCGGGGCGCACTACTCGCAATTGCTCGCGCGCGGCGTGGACGGCGCCATGACAGGCCTCGCCTATCCCGAACTGCTGGTCAAGACGCGTGACCGGTTTCTGGCCGGCCAGACCGAGGCGGCCGACGATGTGTTCGATGCCTGCCTGCCGCTGATGTTTCAGGAACTGCAGCCAGGCCTGGGATTGGCGGTGCGCAAATACGTGCTGATGAAGCGCGGCGCGATAGCCTGTGACCGCGTGCGCGCACCGGGGCCGGCCCTCAACGACCAGGATCGCGCCGAGATTGACCGCCTCATGGCGCGGCTCGAAGCGCGCGTGCGCGAGTTGGGCGTTTGAGTCGTTCTCGCCACTGCACCGGGCGCCGCGCTGATCAAGAAGGACATCGCGCTGTGGAAAAAAGTCGTGACCGACGGCAATATCAAGGTTGAATGAGGCATCTGGCTGAGAACCGCCTGCACCAAGGTTTTCGAGGACTTATCCCGTGAGGACCGCCTGTACCAAGGGTTTTCATCCGGCACGCGCATGAAAATCAGACGGCACCTCGTTCTGGTTTCGACGCCCGGCGCGCCAGGGTGCCGCGCCGGTGCGCTCGCCATCGTGTTTGGCGCAGTTGCACGGCGCCCATGCTTCTGAAGCATGGGCGCCATTGCGGATGTCGTCAACACGGAGTCTTGTCCATTTGAAGTCGACCAATGTTACCCAGCGCACATACCAGCGATTGAGCCGTTCGTAAAATTCCGTTCCCCGTAACCAAGGCGACATACCCTACATGACCAGCCGTTTTATACGGCGGTGTGCGATCGGCTTGAATACGGATGTGAACCGGAACCGCTAACACTGGAGACTGAAATGGATATTTCCAATCCCTCGCAAGACATGTACCGAGGCACCCTGAAATGGGCCCTCGACTTCAACAACGTGCTGCTGCAAAGCGCGCAGCGCCTTCGGCACCATCAGATCAAGCAGATTGACGCCGCGCTGTCCGACTGCAACCACGTGTCGAAGCAGCTCGAAGCGGCCCCGGATCAGGCGCAATTGCTGGCGCTGGGATCGAAACTGGCGAGCGACCAGTTGCAGCGGGTTTGGGCGTACTGGAGCGGCATGGGCAATACGCTGGCCCAAAGCCAGATCGAACTGGCCGGTACCTTCCAAAGCCAAACGCTGGTCATCGTGGAAGGCATCAAGCAACGGCTCGAAGCAGCCCCGGCCGCGATTCCCATTCCCGAGCCGATCGCCGCGACGATCAAACTGGCGGCGGAGCTGGCTCGCGCCGCATTGGCGATCCCGGCGCAGCAGATGAAAAACAGTTTCGACACCAGCCAGGCTCCAGGGAAAACCAACGGCGGCCAACGGCAGACCAGCCAGCGCAAGCAGCAAGATGCAGAGGCGCGCGCCTGAGGAGTCCGCCGTGACCAGCATCACCCCGGCGGGCAAACCGCCGATGCAGCGCCAGACGCTTGATGCGCTGACCGTGTTTTGCGCCGATCAGCGTTATCAGTTCGACCCGGCGGCCTGGTTGCGCCGGGGTGCCTGGCAAGGCAATGCGGTGGCGGTGGTGGCGCAATACCTGGCCATGACCAGTTGGTATGGTTACGACGCCGAGCTTCACTTGATTGCCGAAGAGATCTGTCCCGGTATCTCCGGCCTGGATACCTTCAACCGCGAAATGCGCACCATGGGCATGGACCTGGCGCAATTTTCAGTCAGAACACGCCGCACACACTGGGCCATGCAGCATCTGCCGGCCGGAAACGCGGGTTCCGCTGCCGCTGCCTGAACCGGAGAGCCGCCGCCAAGGATCGCGCGGCGGCTGGCTTTTATTGCGCTTCGTTGCGCGCGGTGTAGACCAACAGGCGCTCCTCCTCCAGCTTGACCTGCCGGTAACATTCGCACACACGCAGTTCCAGTCCGGGACGATCCAGCACCATGATGTGGCCGCGGGAGTAGCGTATCAGTCCCGCTGTCTGCAACTCAATCGCCGCCTCGGTCACGCTCTCGCGACGCACTCCCAGCATATTGGCGATCAGATCTTGCGTCATGCGAAGCTCGTTCATGGGCAAGCAGTCCACAGGCTCAGCAGCAGCCAGCGGCATAGTTGCTGGTTCAGCGTGTGGTGCCGGTTGCACACGGCGGTCTGCGCCATCTGGGTGATCAGCACCTGCGTGTAGCGCAGCGCCAGATGCTGCAAATGACCGCCCAGCGCAAATTCGCTTTTCAGAGTCGCCGCGCGCATCCGGTGCGCGTGGCTCGCGCTTTGTACCACCGCCCAGCTCCGCGTGCCTTCGCCGCCCATGAACAGGGAAATACCGACCAGGCCTTCATTGCCGGTGATCGCGATTTCGGCGGAACGGCCGTCTTCCATGATTTGGAGCAGCGAGACGATGCCGCTGACCGGGACGCGGCGTGACTTCAAAGAAGCGTGCAATCATGGCCGCATTGTATGTCCGGTGTTACCGGATGCGGCGGCGCGTGCCGGTACAATTTGGCGCTTGAACATTGACTTTAGTGAGGAGAACACCGTGAAACCATTTCGCGTCGCCGCCGGATTGTTCGCAGTGCTGACGTGCCTCGCGCCGCTCACGGGCGGCGCGCAAGCCAACTATCCGAGCCAGCCGGTCAAGATCATCGTGCCGTTCGCCCCCGGCGGTGGTTCAGACTTCATCGGTCGCTTCATTGCCGAGAAGCTCACCAAGGCACTCGGCCAAACCGTGCTGGTCGATAACCGCCCGGGTGCCGGCGGCCTGCTCGGCATTGAACTGGGCGTGAAGGCCCCGGCCGATGGCTATACCTTCATCCTGGTGGCGTCGAGCTACAGCGTCAACCCGTCGATTTTCAAGCTCAAGTTTGATCCGGTCACCGACATCACGCCGGTGTCGCAAATTTCGCAAGGGCCGATGGTGCTGCTGGTCAATCCGAAGCTGGGCATCAAGAGCGTCAAGGAGTTGATCGAGCGCGCCCGCGCCAAACCGGGCGACATCACCTTTGCCTCGGCGGGCCTCGGCAGCGTGACCCACATGGCGGGCGAGTATTTTGCGAGTTCGTCCAAAATAAAACTGACCCATGTGCCGTACAAAGGCACGGCCCCGGCGCTCACCGATACCATTGCGGGCCAGACCAATATCTTCTTTTCCAGCCCCGCCGCTGCCCACGCGCATGTGGACGCAGGCAAGCTGGTTGCGCTCGGGGTGACCTCGGCCAAGCGCGCCAGCGGTGCGACCTTCTCCAAGGTGCCGACGATTGCCGAAGCGGGGCTGCCGGGTTACGAAGCGATTCTCTGGCATGGCCTGATTGCACCCAAAGGCGTACCCAAAGCCATCGTTGAGCGCATCAGCAAGGAAGTCGCGGTCGCGTTGCAAAATCCGGAGGCGGTGCAAAAGCTGGAGACCGACGGCGTCGCTCCGGTGGGCGG
>JANNCZ010000435.1:0-2815 GCA_031387185.1 Burkholderiales bacterium | reverse complement strand
CTGATCGCCTTCAAGGACACCCAAGGCCGCCTCGGATTGATCGATGAATTCTGCGCGCATCGCGGCGTCTCGCTCTGGTTCGGCCGCAATGAAGAGAACGGCCTGCGCTGCCCCTATCACGGCTGGAAATACGATTTTCAGGGCCAATGCGTCGACCTGCCCTCCGAGTTGCCCGAATCGGGCATGTGCGAGCGCATCAAACTCAAATCGTATCCGTGCATTGAACACGGCGGCGTAATCTGGACCTACATGGGCCCGCCCGCGCTGCAACCCGAACCGCCCGGCCTCGAATGGACCCTGGTGCCGGGCAGCCAGCGCTTCGTCTCCAAGCGCCTGCAAGAGTGCAACTATTTGCAGGCGATGGAAGGCGGCATCGATTCCTCGCACGTGTCGTTTTTGCATTCGGGTGCACTCAAACGCGACCCGCTGTTCACCGGCAGCAAAGGCAATCTCTACAACGAGCACGACAAGATGCCGCTGTTCGAAGTGGAAGAATTCGAGGGCGGCCTCTTGATCGGCGCACGCCGCAATGCCGACGCGGGCCGCTACTACTGGCGCATCACGCCGTGGATCATGCCCTGGCACACCATCATCCCACCGCGCGCCGGCCATCCGCTCGGCGCCCACGTCTGGGTGCCGATCGACGACGAAAACTGCTGGTCCTGGTCGATCAACTACCACCCGAAACGCGACCTCACGGAAAAGGAAGTCAGCGTGATGAAAGACGGCGCCGGCATCCACGTCAAATACATCCCCGGCACCTTCATCCCGCTCGCCAACAAGCGCAATGATTATTTGATGGACCGTGCCGGGCAAAAAGCCGGCGCGACCTTCAGCGGCATCGAAGGCATCGGCATGCAGGATGCGTCATTGCAGGAGAGCATGGGCGTGATCCAGGACCGCACGAAGGAGAATCTCGTCTCCACCGACAACGGCATCATCATGACGCGCCGCGCCCTGCTCAAGGCCGCCAAAGCCAACCGCGAAGGCAAGCCTCTGCCCGGCCTGCAAGCAGCATCGCAGGCAGTGCGCTCCTGCTCCATCGAACTCCCGGTAGACCAGAAGTACAAGGACGGCGCCCGCCACGGCCTGTTCCTCGAACTCGGCACCGACCCGGTGAGCGTATAGACACGCTGCCCTTGCGCAACCACTGTCTCGACTGGTTGGATTGACAGCAGTCACCGCATGATGCATATGCGAATTAGATATACACTACGCCATGATCTCCTGGGATGAGACCAAGCGAGCACGCAATCTCAAGGATCATGGCATTGACTTTGCCGGTCTTGAAGGATTTTTTGACGGTGATTTGCTGACTCGCGAAGACCGGCGGGAAACTTATTTTGAGCAACGAATTCAAAGTATCGGCGTGTTTAACGGCGTTGCGCTGTTCGTCGTGTGGACACCGCGCGGCAATGACAGCGATATTTCTCATTTGATTTCAGCACGGAGAGCGGAAAATCATGAATACAAAGCGTGGCAGTCCCGCTACCAGAAGCGTTAGAGGCGGCGTTAAAGTCGGCGTCAAGGACAAAACCGATTGGGCGAAATTGAAAGCCATGCCGGATTCGGCCATCAAGTTCACCAAGGACGCACCCCGCACTTCGCCGGACGATTGGGCCGATGCGATTGCACACCGGGGCTTGCCGGTACCGATCAAGAAAGAGCAGATTGCGCTGCGCGTTGACTCGGATGTGGTTGGCTGGTTCCGCGCCCAAGGGGCTGGCTGGCAAACACGCATGAATGCCGTGCTCAAAGCGTATCGTGATGCATTGGCCCGGTCGGCTTCTGTTGCGGAGTCATCGGGCATCCCTTCATTGCCGCGCAGAGCCAGGTGAGCACGCGCCAAATCCGCTCGCCGCAATAGAGGCGGTTCGGCGCTTAGTGAAGCGAGCCAAATAGGCTTCGTTGAGGCATAAATCCGCCATCATTTCGCCATACTATATTTTTATACTGCTTACCTGTTATGTTGGAGAATCCGCTGACGTAGCGACTTGTGGCGTTTTGCTAATTCAATTTTGTGAAAGCAAAAATCATGACGAACAAACTCGTCGTACTGAAACTGACCAGCTTGCGGTACTCCGGCCAGAGCATCGGTGACAACCTGACAATCGAAGCCGAGATCGCGGGAAAGTCGATTAGCGTCAACAAAAAACTGGTCCCCGGCCAGATTGCTTCGCTCAATGTTGAAGTCGGCCAGTTCATCACAAATCAATCCAGCTTTTCATTATCCGGCGTCATCCGCGTCATCGAGCGTGACCCTGTATTCAACGACGTTGGCGAAGGACCCTATCGGGGCCGTACCGCGTCAGTAAAGCGCAAGAGTGATGGTTCATCGCATTTGTCTGATGGAAATCCACAATCTGGCCCGGTGAAACTGGTCTACTCAATTTCACGCAAGACTCTACGCGTCAGGGGAAAATCCTGGCAGACAAAAGATTACCCTTCAACGCCTTGGACAGCCGGGTTTTACGACGTCGAAATCCCCGATGCGCCGCACAAAGGCGGATTGAATTACCCGGATGTAACGCGCGCCAAAACGTGGTTTCGCATCGGACATCAAGGTGATCGCTATATCCACACCGGGCGAAATTCTCTCGGCTGCATCACAGTCACCGAGCATGATCGTTGGGACGAGCTATACACCATTCTCGTGCGCGCACGCAAAGATGATGGGCGCAGCATCGGAACGCTTCAAGTTGTCGAGTGACCTCGGTGTGGCGCATTTTTTGTCTTGCCCTGAGTGCCGCACTAATCATCTCATGCGGTGAATCGGGCGTCACTGAATTCGGCCCGCTGAAAGTTGGCAAGCGCG
>JANNCZ010000433.1:0-28596 GCA_031387185.1 Burkholderiales bacterium | reverse complement strand
AAGTATCAGCGGCGGGGCGGGTGAGGGCGACAATGGCAGCAATGGCGGCGACGATAGGGACGGTAAGCACGATAGTGATCGTAGCGACGGCGCAATGCAGGCATTGGTGGCCACGGTTGCTTGGACTGTGACGCTGACTGTGATCATGGCACGCGGAAAATTCATCACCTTCGAGGGCATCGATGGTGCCGGCAAGAGCACCCACATCCCCGCCGTCGCGGCCATGCTGCGCGCCCGTGGACACGAGGTCGTGGTGACACGCGAGCCGGGCGGCACGCCGCTTGGCGAAAAGCTGCGGGCCTTGTTGCTCTCCGAGTCAATGCATCTGGAAACCGAAACCCTGTTGATGTTTGCCGCTCGCCGCGAGCACGTAGCCAGAGTGATCGAACCGGCGCTGGCGCGTGGGGCCTGGGTGTTGTCGGACCGCTTTACCGACGCCACGCGTGCCTATCAAGGCGGCGGGCGCGGCATCGCAGCGGAACGCATCGAACAACTGGCACGCTGGGTGCATGCGGATACCAACCCGGATCTGACGCTGCTGTTTGACGTGCCGCAAACAGTTGCGGCAGGCAGGCTGGCCGGCGCGCGTGAGCCTGATCGCTTCGAGCGCGAACAGGCGGATTTTCATGAGCGGGTGCGTGAATGCTATCTTCAGCTCGCCGGTGCCGAGCCCGCAAGATTTCGTCTGATTGACGCGACTTTGCCTCAAGACTTAATTAATAAATTACTTGAAAAATTGTTTTCAACTATATGAAAAATATAGAATATAGTTGGCTGGAAAATGACTGGCTGCGGCTCCAGGCTTTGCGCGCACGCTTGCCGCATGCGCTCCTGATCCACGGCAATCCGGACATCGGCAAGCGTGCGCTGGCGACGCTTTTTGCGCAAAGTTTGTTGTGCCAGACACCCGCGCCAAGTGGACATCCCTGCGGCGAATGTCAAGCATGCGGCTGGTTTGACGAGGGCAATCACCCAGATTATCGGGCGCTGTTGCCGGAGAGCCTGCACACTGGCGATGCGGCAGCCGAAGGCGAGGAGGGTGCTGAGGGGGGCCCTGCGGGGGGCACAAAAGCCGCCAAATCCAAGACGCCGAGCCGCGAAATCAAGATCGAACAAGTACGCGCGCTCGATAGCTTTTTCAACATTGGCACGCATCGGGGCGGGGCGCGGGTGATTCTGGTCTATCCGGCCGATACGCTCAATATTCCGTCCAGCAACGCTCTGCTCAAAACATTGGAAGAACCTGCGGCGGGCACGGTATTTTTGCTGGTGACCAGCTATCCGGATCAGGTGCTGCCGACGATTCGCAGCCGCGCCTCCAAATTTACCGTCGCGGCACCTGACGCCGCCCAGTGCCTGGCGTGGTTGAGCGCGCAAGGGATTGCCGATGCCGCTGCGCGCCTGGCTGAGGCAGGGGGCGCACCGCTCGCTGCGCTCAACGCCGCCACGCTTGATGAATTTTCGGCGGAGCGCAGGGAGTTGCTTGACGCCCTGTCTGCCGGACGGTTTGATCCGCTGATTACCGCCGAGCGATGCGAAAAGGCCGGGAATGAGCGCGTTGCTCTGTGGCTGATGCGCTGGGTGGCTGATCTCATTCTGGTGGCTGGCGGCAATGGCGCGCCGCGTTTTCATCCTGCGCGTCAGGACGCCCTGCGCAGTGGTGCGGCCCGCATGAATGCACGGGCGTTGCATGGTTACCAGCGCCGACTGGTGGCCGCAAGAAGAACGGCGGGCCATCCTTTAAACGCGCGCTTGTTTGCCGAGGAACTCTTGATCGACTATGGGCGTCTGTTGCATGACGCGCGCTGAGAGAATTGAACGGATGTTCCCGTCATAACCCATGTTCGTAGACTCCCACTGCCACATTAATTTCCCGGAACTGCGGGAGCGCTTACCAGCCATCCTGGATGCCATGGCGCAGAACCGCGTGACCCATGCCCTCTGCGCCAGCGTCAACCTGGAGGAGTTGCCGGGTCTGTTGGACATGGCATCTGCGCATCACAACATCTTTGCCTCGGCCGGGGTGCATCCGGACTATCAGGATGTCGAAGAGCCGTCCGAGGATCAGTTGTGCGAACTGGCGAAACACCCGAAGGTAGTCGCAGTCGGTGAGACCGGACTTGACTACTACCGCCTCACTGGTGATCTCGAATGGCAGCGCGCGCGCTTTCGCACCCATATCCGCGCTGCCAGGCGGTGTCAAAAGCCGCTCATCATTCACACCCGCGCAGCAGCGGATGACACCATTCGCCTGATGCGTGAAGAGCGTGCGCGTGACATCGGCGGCGTGATGCACTGCTTTACCGAGACGCGTGAAGTTGCCCGCGCCGCGCTGGAGCAGAATTTCTATATTTCCTTCTCCGGCATCGTCACTTTCAAGAGCGCGCGTGAACTCAAAGAGGTAGCGCAACTGGTACCACTGGATCGCATGCTGATTGAAACCGACTCGCCCTACCTCGCGCCCACGCCCCATCGCGGCAAGACCAATGAGCCTGCCTGGGTCATGCACGTAGCCGAAGAAATCGCGCGCTTGCGCGGTACTTCGGTCGAAGCGGTAGGGAAGGCCACGACGGACAATTTTTTTCGTTTGTTTGGAGGTGCGCGATGATGTTCCTGGCCCAGGTTTGGATCCGCATGCGCCGCTACGCGACCGTGTTGGCCGCAGTGTGTCTGTTTGCGCCACTCAGCCCGCTGGCAACTGCGGCAGCATACGACGATTTCATCAGCGCAGTGAAGGCAGGCAACGGCACCGAAGTGGTCTTATGGCTAAAGCGCGGCATGGATCCCAATACGCTGGATCCTTCAGGCCAACCTGTCCTGCATCTGGCTGCGCGGGAAGGTTTGCTGGATGCAGTACAGGCCTTGGCCAGCTCTGACATTGATCTCAACCGCCGCAACGCCGCCGGCGAATCGGCAATGATGCTGGCCGCCCTGCAAGGGCATCTTGAGGTGGTGAAGTTTTTGATCGCCAAAGAGGCGCAGGTCAACCATCCAGGCTGGACCCCTTTGATTTATGCGGCCACCTCTGGCCACAATGAGATGATTAAATTATTGCTTGAAAATCATGCGTATATTGATGCAACTTCACCTAGTGGTGCAACTGCGTTAATGATGGCGGTACGTAGTGGCCACCGGTCAACCGTGAAATTGTTGATCGATGAAGATGCCGACGTGACGGTCAAAAGTGATATCGGTGAGAGTGCCTTGACCTGGGCGGAACGTAGGCAAGATGCCGAGCTGGTTAAGCTGCTAAGAGTGAAACTGATGCCCTGAAATAACCGGGTTCAGGTGTTTTGATCTAACTTAAAATTATTTAGAATGTATATTATGTTAAATAATATAATCAGAAATTGATAATCAAATGATCGGCCTCCCGAGGGGCAGCAACGCGCCCAAAACAAAAAGCTTCCCGCAACTATCAAGATAGTCGCGGGAAACTCATCTCGCCCAATGACAATCTAGTGCTTCACCGGCGCGGTTGCGTCAGCCACTGCACTTTCCACTTTGGGCGGTACCGCAGCCACAATCGGCAGATCATCCGGCAGTGCGACAGGCATGCGCTCAAGCGCAAGTTCAAGAACTTTGTCGATCCATTTAACGGGTACGATTTCCAGACGATTCTTGATGTTGTCAGGAATGTCAGCGAGATCCTTGACGTTGTCTTCCGGGATCAGCACCGTTTTGATGCCACCCCGGTGCGCTGCGAGCAACTTCTCTTTGAGGCCGCCGATGGGCAGCACCTCTCCTCGCAGCGTAATCTCGCCAGTCATTGCCACGTCCGCACGTACCGGGATGCCTGACAGTACGGATACCAGCGCCGTGGTGATGGCAATACCAGCACTCGGGCCGTCTTTCGGCGTAGCCCCTTCTGGCATGTGAATGTGCAAGTCGGTTTTCTCGTAAAAATCCTGTGCAATACCCAGCATTCTTGCGCGCTTGCGTACCACGGAGCGTGCGGCTTCGATGGACTCTTTCATGACGTCGCCCAAGGTACCGGTTCGGGTGATGTTTCCTTTGCCTGGTACCGCCACGGTTTCGACGGTGAGCAGTTCGCCGCCAACTTCGGTCCAAGCGAGGCCCGTCACCTGGCCAATCTGGTTTTCTTTCTCGGCGATGCCAAAATTGAAGCGGCGCACGCCGAGAAACTTGTCGAGGTTACGTGCGGAAACCGCAATCTTGGTTTCCGTTTTCTTGAGCAGCAGCGTCTTGACTACTTTGCGGCAAATCTTGGAAATTTCGCGCTCCAGACTGCGCACGCCCGCTTCCCGCGTGTAGTAGCGGATGATGTCGCGGATGGCGCTTTCAGCTACGGAAATTTCTGTTGCTTTCAGACCATTGTTCTTGAGCTGCTTCGGCAGCAGGTATTTTTGAGCTATGTTGATTTTTTCGTCTTCGGTGTAGCCCGACAGGCGAATGATTTCCATCCGATCCATCAGAGGCGCCGGGATGTTCATGGTATTCGCGGTCGCGACGAACATGACCTCAGAAAGATCGAAATCGACCTCGACATAGTGGTCGGCGAAGGTGTGGTTTTGCTCCGGATCCAACACCTCAAGCAAGGCGGATGACGGGTCTCCGCGAAAATCCATCCCCATTTTGTCAATTTCATCGAGCAGGAACAGCGGGTTTTTCACGCCCGTCTTGGTCATGTTCTGCAAAATCTTGCCGGGCATGGAGCCAATGTAGGTGCGGCGATGGCCGCGAATTTCGGCTTCGTCGCGTACGCCACCCAAGGCCATGCGCACAAACTTGCGATTGGTCGCGCGGGCGATGGACTGGCCGAGAGAGGTTTTGCCGACGCCGGGCGGGCCGACCAGACACAGGATTGGTGCCTTGACCTTGTCTACCCGCTGCTGCACCGCGAGATACTCCAGAATCCGCTCTTTGACCTTGTCGAGGCCGTAATGATCTTCATCCAATACTTTATTAGCATTGTTTAAATCATTGTTTACTTTGTTCTTTTTCTTCCAAGGAAGATTGCAAAGTGTATCGATATAGTTGCGGATAACCGTCGCTTCGGCGGACATTGGCGACATCAGTTTAAGCTTTTTCAGCTCCCCAAGCGCTTTCTTGTTTGCCTCTTTGGGCATGTGGGCGCGCTTGATGCGCTTGTCCATTTCCTCCAGATCAGCGCCCTCTTCTCCTTCGCCGAGCTCCTTCTGGATCGCCTTGACCTGCTCATTGAGGTAGTACTCGCGCTGGCTTTTTTCCATCTGGCGCTTGACGCGCCCGCGAATGCGCTTTTCCACCTGCAAAATGTCCAACTCGCCCTCAAGTGCACCAAGCAAATGTTCCAGGCGCTTCTGCACCGGGAACATTTCCAGAATTTCTTGCTTCTGCTCAAGCTTAAGCGGCAGATGTGCTGCGATCGTGTCGGCCAATCGCCCGGCATCGTCGATGCCGGCCAGCGACGTCAGAATTTCTGGCGGAATCTTCTTGTTCAGTTTTACGTACTGGTCGAATTGCTGCACCAAGGCCCGGCGCAGGGCTTCCACTTCCGGATTGGCTGCCGTTTCTGCCCCTACCGTTTCGGCGTCGCAGGAAAAGTGCGCAGGCAGGTCGTGTATCTGCCCAATCTTTGCCCGCTGTACCCCTTCAACAAGCACCTTGACGGTGCCGTCAGGCAGCTTGAGCATTTGAAGAATGTTGGCGACGCAGCCCACCCGGTACATATCGTCGGGCGATGGTTCATCTTTGGCGGCAGACTTCTGGGCGACCAGCATGATGCTTTTGCCCGCCTCCATCGAGGATTCGAGCGCCTTGATGGACTTGGGCCGCCCCACGAACAAAGGAATGACCATGTGCGGGAACACCACCACGTCGCGCAGCGGCAACAGGGGCAATTGGACGGGAAGCTGGCTTTCCAGATCGCCTGACATGACGAATCCTTTCAGTTAAAACACGGCAACAATGCCAGTTCGGGGCGCACCCCGCAAATCACAAGACCAAGACCGGATTGACGCCCGCTGGACAAATTGCCCCGTACCCGTCCACAATCACTACGAAGCGGCCCGCGCCGCTCGTGCCGCTCCCGGCACTCACAGCCAAGACTTGAGCAATCAGGCAATACGTCATCCTACTGCAATCAATTCGGGATCATTAAAGAGAAAGCGCACCCTGTGGTGCGCTTTTCGACCGCTCTGGACAGATCATTGTGCCGACGCCACTTTGGGAACGTCGGAGTAGATCAGAATCGGCCGTCCGTCTCCGTTGATGGAGTTCTCGTCTACCACGACCTTGCTCACATTTTGTGAGCCTGGCAGGTCGAACATGGTGTCCAGCAAGGTTTGCTCGATGATGGAGCGCAGGCCACGGGCACCGGTTTTACGCTTGAGCGCCTTCTTCGCGATGGCGATCAATGCTTGTGGCCGCACTTCGAGATCAGCACCTTCCATCTGGAACAGCTTGGCGTACTGCTTCACCAGCGCGTTCTTGGGCGTGGTCAAAATTTCGACCAAGGCATCTTCCTCAAGCTCGTTCAGCGTCGCCACTACTGGCAGGCGGCCAACGAGTTCTGGAATGAGGCCAAATTTGATCAGGTCCTCTGGCTCCACGTCTTTGAGCGTGTCCGATAATTTTCTGTCTGACAAGGAGCGCACTTCCGCGCCGAAGCCGATTCCGCCCTTTTCCGCACGCCCGCGGATGACCTTCTCCAGGCCATCAAACGCGCCGCCGCAGATAAACAGGATGTTGGTGGTGTCGACCTGCACAAAATCCTGATTCGGGTGCTTGCGGCCACCTTGCGGCGGAACCGATGCGATGGTGCCTTCGATGAGTTTCAGCAGGGCCTGCTGCACACCTTCGCCAGACACGTCGCGGGTGATAGAGGGGTTGTCGCTCTTGCGCGAGATTTTGTCAATCTCGTCGATGTAGACAATGCCCTTCTGCGCTTTCTCAATCTCGTAATTGCAGTTTTGCAGCAATTTCTGGATGATGTTTTCGACATCTTCGCCCACATAACCTGCCTCGGTCAGCGTGGTGGCGTCGGCAATCACAAACGGGACGTTGAGCAGGCGTGCCAGCGTCTGCGCGAGAAGAGTTTTTCCAGACCCAGTAGGGCCGACCAGCAAAATATTGCTCTTGGCAAGCTCGACTTCGTCGTTCTTGCCCATGTGTTTGAGGCGCTTGTAGTGGTTGTAAACCGCTACCGACAAAATACGCTTCGCAGTCTCTTGACCGATGACGTACTGGTCAAGGATGCCGCAAATTTCCTGAGGCGTCGGCAAATCCGACTTGGGCAGCTTGCCCTGCGCATCCGGCGCTGCCGTTTCGTCGCGGATGATGTCGTTGCAAAGCTCGATGCACTCGTCGCAGATGAACACCGAGGGCCCGGCGATCAGTTTGCGCACCTCGTGCTGGCTTTTGCCGCAGAATGAGCAATACAACAGCTTCTCGCCGGTGGCTTTTTTCTCTGTCATCGCACTCTTCCGCGTCGCTTGACCACGAAATGATCCATGAACCTGCTCATGAAGCGAAGCTTAGGGGGTTTGAGGATGCGATGCAAGTGGAAATTGGCGCAAAACGTGGGCTTACGTGCGTTTTCCCAGCACCTTATCGACCAAGCCGTAGGCCTGTGCCTCGGTAGCGGACAAAAAATTGTCGCGGTCCGTATCTTTTTCGATTTGATCCACTGACTGGCCGGTGTGCTCGGCCATCAATTCGTTTAACTTTTTCTTGAGACCAAGCACTTCTTTGGCGTGGATCGCAATATCTGACGCTTGGCCTGAAAAACCGGCTGACGGTTGATGGATCATCACGCGCGCATTGGGCAGGCAAAAGCGCTTTCCCTTTGCTCCCGCAGCAAGCAGAAATGCCCCCATGCTGGCGGCCTGGCCTACGCACAGGGTCGAAACATCTGGTTTGATGAATTGCATGGTGTCGTAAATACCCATGCCCGCGGTTACCGAGCCACCCGGCGAGTTGATGTAGATCGACACATCCTTTTCGGGGTTTTCCGACTCCAAAAACAGCAACTGGGCGATGATCACGTTCGCACCCATATCTTCAACCGGCCCGACGAGGAAGATGACGCGTTCCTTGAGCAGGCGGGAGTAAATATCGTAAGCGCGTTCACCGCGCCCGCTTTGTTCGATCACCATGGGAATCAAACCAAGATTCTGCACGGCGGGCATGTTTGAGTCGTGGACGAATTCGTTGAAGCGGTTCAGATGTGCGGGGTATCTCATTGTTCTTCCAGTAAGGTGACCAATCGCTGCTGTTTGCAGCTCACATGGAGCTCAACCCAAGCTTGTCAAGCCCCTTGGCCGCGCCCCATCAATTCGTCAAACGGCACGGTCTTGTCTTCGACTTTGGCTTTTGAGAGCACAAACTGCACCACGTTGTCTTCGAGCGCTTGCGCTTCCACATCGGCCAAGCGCTGTTTGTCACCGTAGTACCAGCGCACGACTTCCGTGGGGTCTTCATAACTTTGCGCGTACTCATCAACGATCGCGCGCACTTGTTCTGGCTTGGCCGCAAGGCCGTTGGATTCGACCAGTTGATTCAAGATCAGCCCCAGCGCCACACGGCGCTTTGCCTGCTCCTGAAACAGATCGGGCGGCAGCGGCATGTCCTGCTTGATGCCACGCTGGGCGAGGTCGGCTTTGGCTTGCTCAACGAGACGCTGCACATCCATTTCAACCAGCGCTTTGGGCGTGTCGAGCTTGACCGTTTCATATAGCGCCTGCATGACGCTGTTTTTGACGCGTGTCTGCAAACGCTTTTTCACTTCGCGTTCGAGATTGCCGCGCACGTCGGTCTTCATCTTGCCGAGATCACCATCGGCGATACCGAGCGACTTGGCAAATTCAGCATCGAGTACTGGAAACACTGGCCCCTCAACCTTCTTCACCGTGATGGTGAACTGTGCGGTCTTGCCCGCGACTTCCTTGCCGTGATACTCATCCGGAAACTTGACATCGAATACCTTGTTCGCGCCCGCCGCTAAACCCGTCGCGCTGCTGTCAAATTCGGGCAGCATCTGGCCGCCGCCGAGCACGAAGGCGAAGTCTTGTGCAGTGCCGCCGTCAAACGCCACACCATCAATGGTGCCGGCAAAATCGACGGTCACGCGGTCGTCCTTCGCGCTGGCGCGATCGGCGGCTTCATACTTGACTCGCTGCCGGCGCAGCGTCTCAACAGTGTTGTCCACGTCGGCATCGGCGACCGCTGCCGCTGCACGCTCGACTTTGAGCGAAGACAATTCACCGATCACAACTTCCGGGTAGACCTCGAAGGTCGCAACAAACTCGAAAGAATCATCGTTTGCGGCGCCGGTTTTCGCCGCACCGGCAGTACCCGCCGCAGCGGGGGTCTCAGAATCCTTCTTGGCTTCGATGCGCGGATAACCGGCGACGCGGATGTTTTGGCCGCTCACGGTATCCGTGAAATTCTTCTGGATCGCATCACCCAGCACTTCAGACCGCACTTGCGGCCCGTAGGTGGAGGCGATCATTTTCAATGGCACTTTGCCAGGACGAAACCCCTGCATACGTACGGTGCGGGTCAGTCGATGGAGACGGGTCGATACTTCCTTCTCGATTTGACCAGACGGAATAACCAAGTTGAAGCGGCGCTCAAGTGCGCTCAGAGTTTCGATAGTGACTGCCATAGTGGATGCGCCAAGGACGGTGAAGTGTTTAGAGAGCAGGAGACCAGAAGCAAATCGGAGATGGCGTGACGTTGACGGCCGGAAAGCGCCACCGGAATACGGGATTGGTGCGAAAGGAGGGACTCGAACCCTCACGCCGTGAGGCGCTGGAACCTAAATCCAGTGCGTCTACCAGTTCCGCCACCTTCGCCCTGCCCGCACCGGATTGCTGCGGCTCGCTTTACCGGGTTGCCTTACGAATTTCCTTGCCGGTTTGCTTTATCAGTTTTCATTGCATTCGCATTGCCTGGCAGGACGCTGAAAACCTGCTCCGGGACACGCTGCAATGCGCAGCAATTTTACTTGAAATGCGGGCTGTAAAGCGCCCAATGCGATGCCTGTTTCGCTCACCGCCGTAAAATCCGCCTATGGCACCTGACACCTACTGCGAGCAATTGACGGACCGCAAGGGTTCGACGTTTTACTACAGCGTGTTGTTTTTAGATCCGGCGCGCAAAAGTGCAGCGACGGCCTTGCAGGCGCTCTGTGTCGAATTGAAACAGGCCGTGGTGCGCACCACCGATGAGAACGCTGCGCGCATCAAGCTCGCGTGGTGGCGCAACGAAATTGCGCTGATCCGTACGCAAACTCCCCAGCATCCCGTTACGCGTGCGTTGATGCCGTTGGTGCGCGAGTTCCCGCACCTGGCACCAGCGCTGGAAGCGTTGGTGGATGCGGCTGAGATGGATCTGATGCAGACGCGCTACCTCGATTTCAAGGCGCTCGAACAGTACTGCGCACTTGCGGGCGGTGCGGCCAGCGAATGCGCTGCGATCATTCTGGGCGGCACTGACGAAAACGTGCGTCGCGCCATGCGCAGCGCGGGTCTGGCGTTGTGCCTCATCGGCCTTATTCGCAATGTGGGTGAGCACTCGCGCAACGGTAGAGTGTACTTGCCTGTCAATGAACTGCAGCAGTTCAACGTGCCGGTGGCAGATGTGCTGAACGCGCGTTACTCGGACAACTTTCGCGCGCTAATGGAATTTCAATACGTGCGTGCGTTGGCGCTATTGAACGGTGCACTGATCGAGTTGCCGCGCACACAGCGAAAGCCGCAGCGAGCGCTGCTCATCAGCGCAGCCATCCACCGCGCGCTGCTTGAAGAAATTCGTGCTGACGGCTTTCGCGTCTTGCACGAGCGTGCCAGCCTGACGCCCATACGAAAATTCTGGCTGGCGTGGAAAACTTGGGTGATGGCGTGAGCGCTGCGCTTTCGCGCCGCATTGCCGGAGTGCCCAGGTGCCATAACACCACCATGCCGCCGAGACTGCGGCGAGGCAGCAGGCCGTTCGCTCGGGGTAGTTGATCTGCTGCGGTTGCAGCGCGTGCGCTAAATGGAGAATGCGAACAAGCCGCCACCGCGGGTCTGGACGAAAAACATCTCGCGCCCCGGTGCGCTGTGCGGAATCAGCGAAGCAGTGATGGCGCTTCCGTCTGTTGTAGCCCGTCCTATCAGGTTGCCATCGTCGCGCCCGAATGCGTGCAGTACACCTTGATAGTCGCCGGCGATCACTGCGCGGCTGAGTGAAAGAGGCGCACTCAAACTCCGGTACGCCAACGCGTCCTGGCGCCACAGGCTTGCTCCGGTGCCGCGCGCCAAGGCCACCAGCGCTGATTTCTCGTCCGACACAAACACGTAGCGTGCGTCATAGGTCAGCCCCATGAAGCTGGATAGGTCACGCGTCCATAGTTGCTGCCCGTTGTTGACGTCAAAGCAGGCGGCGCGGCCTTGAAATGCGACCGCGCAGACATCGCGCGAGCTGATGACGGGCGCACTCGTGACATCGGCGATACGCTCCAGTTCGGTGGCCCCTTTAGGAAGCGCAACGGTGCCTTCCCAGCGCAAGGTGCCGTTGGCGGCATCAAGGGAAACCAACTTGCCACCAGCAAAGCCCGCGTACACCGCTTCGCTTGAAGCAGACAGTCCGCCAAAGTTGCGCAACACCAGTGCGGGTGCTGTGCGCTGGTAGACCCAAAGACGCTTGCCGTCCAACAGCGAAAACGCATAGATACGGTTGTCATTGCTGCGCACATAGACCGCAGCCGGGGTGATCAGTGGTGTGGCCAGCACTTCGCTCGACACTTGGGCCTTCCACTTCGCAACGCCTTTGGTGTCGTAGGCCAGCACATCGCCCTTAACGGAGCCTACGACGATGGTGTCACCGAATGCGCCGACACCAGCGGACAAGCCTTCCTTGATCGTGGAGACGCGCCATTTCTGCGCGCCGGTCGCTGCGTCCAGTGCAGCAAGGTCGCCGTTCTCACCAGCCGCGTAAACCGTGTCACCGACCACCGCCGGCGTAAATGCAAATTGGCCCGACGCGCCTACGCTCGCGCGCCACGTTTGGGTGAGCGTTAGTGTGGGCTTGATTTCACGGAGCTCGGCCGGCTTGACGCCGCCTGATGAGCCGAACCAGTTGAATGGATTGAGCTTATCCGTCACGCTCGCGCACCCGCCGAGCGTCAACACCGCAGCGAGTGCGGCCAACCTGATCATTTTCAGCGCCATGTTCGGCCTTGAAGCATTCGCAAAGTGCGCGACAGTCGATGCGCTGTTCGCAAGGCGCTCGGCGCGCGCTCCACGCCCGTGATTTCCACGACTCTCACGATTCCCACGATTGCGCTTTGACCGGGTCGCATCAAGATCATTTGGCCGGCGCCGCCGGTGATTTTTCCGCAGGCGCTGCTGCCGAAGTTGCTGCCAGCGGTGCGGAAGTGGCTGCAGCGGGCGCCACAGCCTGCGCGGCTGTGGGCGCGACCACCGGTGCGGCTGTTGATGCAGGCACGGCAGCAGTAGTCACGGAAGACGCCAACTCAATCTTGAGTTGCAAGCTGCCACGCAGAGCCCCTTTGGTGTCTGCCTTGCTCAGCGCGTCTTGCCATGCGGTGCGGGCATCGGCATTCTTTCCTTGCGCCAACAGCAGGTCACCGCGGCGGTCGAGATAAATAGCGTCAAAGTGTGCGGGTCGCGTGGCATCGAGCAGTCGCAGGCCCTCGTCGTATTGCTTTTCGTCGAGCAGCAAGCCAGCCAGACGCACGCGTGCTACATGCTTCAACTCGTCGTCACGGCTATTGTCGATTACCCATTGCAACTGTGCCTTGGCCGTCTGCACTTCGCCCGCATCAAACAGCGTGCGTGCCGCAATGAGGGCGCCGAGCGGCGCATAAGACGATCCGCCGTAGCTCGCCAGCAGTGTGCCGGCGGCATCCCGTGTCTTGGCCTTGTCGCCCGCTGCCGCCGCTGCCTGCAACTGGTCAAACACGGCACCAGCAGATATGGCCTGACTGCGCTGGTAATAGCGCCAGCCGTTGTAGCCCGCAATCACCAGGCAAATAATGATGATGGTGGACAGCACGAGATTGCCGCGCTTGTCCCACCAGGCCTTCAATTCAGCCAATTGTTCCTGTTCCTGCAAGTCGAGTGCAGCCATTTATGCGTCCTGTTCCAATGCCAGTTTATTAACCATATATTCCCGTAGCGATGTGGCCAAGACGCGCTCCTGGAGCGGTTCTCCACGTAGTTGCTTAACGCTTGCCGCATCTGTTGCAACTTCGTCAGCCCCGATGATGACCGCAAAACCGGCACCACTGGTGTCGGCTTTTTTCATCTGCGATTTAAATGAGCCGCCACCGCAATGCAGAATGACTTCCAGCCCGGCGTCGCGCAGGTCTTCTGCAATACGAAACGCCATGCGCGCGGCGGGCCGCGCAGTGGCCTCGGAAGAGATGCCAGCTTGCGTGAGCGCACTGCTCTCATCCTGATGGACGACGTATACGTCGCATCCGTCGGCAGATTCGAGCGCCCCGCCCTGCTTGACCAAATCGATCAAGCGCTCCACGCCGATGGCGAAACCAACGGCTGGCGCAGGTTTGCCACCGAACAATTCGATCAAGCCGTCGTAGCGCCCGCCACCGCAGATTGTGCCTTGGGCACCGAGCTGATCGGTAATCCACTCAAACACGGTGAGATTGTAGTAATCGAGGCCGCGGACCATGCGCGGGTTGACGCTGTAGGCGATGCCTGCATCGTCAAGGTAGGTCTTGAGTTCGTCGAAATGGGCAATCGACGCTGCGCCCAGATGCGCGGTCAGTTTCGGCGCGCCGTCGGCCAGAGCCTGCATGGCCGGATTTTTGGTATCCAGAATGCGCAAAGGATTGGCATGCAGGCGGCTGCGCGCATCGTCGTCCAGCACGTCCTGATGCGCTTCGAAATACGCGATCAACGCAGCACGATGCGCACGCCGCTCTTCCACGTTGCCAAGTGAGTTGATCTCCAGCCGCATGCCGCTTAGCCCCAGCTCGCGCCATAGCCGGGCCAGCATGATGATGAGTTCAGCGTCAACATCCGGGCCGGCGAACCCCAGCGCCTCGACATCAATCTGGTGAAACTGGCGGTAGCGGCCACGCTGCGGACGCTCATGGCGAAACACTGGCCCAAGTGAAAACACGCGGCGCGGCCCGTTGTACAAAAGATTGTGCTCGACGGTAGCGCGCACAATGCCGGCAGTAAATTCTGGACGCATGGTCAACTCGTCGCCATTGAGTCTGTCGGTAAAGCTGAACATTTCCTTCTCGACAATATCGGTCGCTTCGCCAATGCCGCGCCGGAACAATGCCGTTTGTTCGAGCACCGGCGTGCGCAGATTGCGATAGCCGTAAGCAGCGAACCAGCCAGCGAGCTTGCGCTCAAGGGCCAGCCACAGGCCGGCATCGTCCGGCAGCAGATCGTTCATGCCCTTGACGCCGGACAGCTTGACGACCCGGTTTTCGCTCATGCCGGTACCGCTCTCTCTCGTTCATGCATGAGGGATGCGGCGGCGACTCCCGGGTAGCTACGCGCCACGTATTCTTCGACAATGGCCTGAAACTGGTCGGCGATATGCTTGCCCTTGAGCGTCACGGTCTTATGGCCATCCACATACACTGGCGCAACGGGCGATTCACCGGTACCTGGCAGACTGATGCCAATGTTGGCATGACGCGATTCACCCGGCCCATTGACCACGCAGCCCATCACGGCAACACGCATCGTTTCAACGCCGGGGTGACTGGCCTTCCATACCGGCATGCGTTCCCGCAAATGCGACTGGATGCGTGCGGCCAATTCCTGAAACACCGTACTCGTGGTGCGGCCACAGCCCGGACAGGCAATCACTTGCGGCACAAACGAGCGCAGCCCCATGGTCTGCAAAATCTCTTGCGCGACAATCACTTCGCGCGTGCGCTCCCCGCCTGGTTCGGGTGTGAGAGAGACGCGAATCGTGTCACCGATGCCCTCTTGCAGCAGTACCGCCATCGCCGCGGTGGAGGCCACAATGCCTTTCGATCCCATGCCGGCCTCAGTCAGGCCGAGATGCAAGGGGTAGTCACAGCGGCGCGCCAATTCTCGGTAGACCGCGATCAAATCCTGCACGCCACTGACCTTGCACGACAACACAATGTGATCGCCCGGCAGTCCCAGCGCCTCGGCACGCGCAGCACTCGACAGCGCGGACACAATCAGCGCCTCGCGCAGCACTTCATCGGCATGGCGCGGCACAGCAAGCCGTGCATTCTCATCCATCAAGCGCGCTGCCAAGTCCTGATCGAGACTGCCCCAGTTGACGCCAATGCGTACTGGTTTGCCGTGACGGCAGGCGATGTCGATCATCTGCGCAAAGTTGTCGTCGCCCTTGTTCCCCCGGCCAACATTGCCGGGGTTGATACGGTATTTCGAGAGCGCAGCGGCACAGTCAGGAAACTGCGCCAGCAGCTTGTGCCCATTGAAATGAAAGTCGCCCACCAGCGGCGTATCGACGCCCATCTTATCGAGTTGGGCGCGAATGGCAGGAACCGCAGCGGCGGCCTCCGCAGTGTCAACCGTGATGCGCACAAGCTCGGAACCCGCCTGCGCCAAGTCCCTGACCTGAATCGCCGTGGCGATGGCGTCAGCGGTGCTGGTATTGGTCATCGACTGCACCAGCACCGGCGCACCGCCTCCGATGGCATGGACGACCGCGCCATGACGAATGGTCATGCGCCGGCTAAAGCGAGCCGCCCGCACAGGCAGGCCCGTCCTACCCTCAACGGTTACTAGCGTTGTGGGCATTTCTGAATTCACTTCCGCTTTCACTTCAACTGCACCTTCGCAACCGGCCCCTTGGTATAGGGTTCCAGATTCACATCCGCGCCGCGATACTGCAACTTGACGGCACGCGCATTGCCGATCACGAGATCAAACGGCGCTTGCCCGTCCACCCACTGCTCGGTCGAGGCAGAACTCAGTCCTGAATACACCAAGGTGCCATTGCCTTGCCGCACTTCGACCCAAGATTCGCCGGAGAAACGCAGGCGAATCTTGCCACCTGTTACCGCAGGCGCTCTATCGCCGGGCGGCACGATATCAGCGACGGGCTGCGGCAGCGGAATCGGCCGCTCACTGCGGTTGCCACTCACTGCGCCGCCAAATGATGCCGTTACCCCGCCCGCACCGCTATCCAAAGCCGCACTTGCGATGGCAGGCACTGCAGGTTGTACCGCTGCTGCCACAGCATCTTGCGTGCGCTGCTCCACCTGCCCTGCCGGTGCCGCTCCCCTCACAACAAGGGCCGATTGGCGCGCACCTATCGGCGGCTCCCAAGTGTAAAGCGTATACCCGCCGATGCCCACCACGGCCAGCAGCATCGCCAGAATCCACGGCCACGCGGTGGTGTGCTCGGCGCGCACCGGCAGGGTGGCCGGTGCGTAAGCAATTTGCTGCAACTGCGTGGTGGTTGGGCCGCCACCATAGCCGACCTCACGTTCGAGCAGCAACACCAGGTTGTTGGGATCGATCCCAACCAGTCGCGCATAGCCACGCACAAATCCGCGCTGGAACGTCAAGCCAGGCAAGGCTTCGAAGCGGCCTTCCTCGAGCGCCTGCACCTGCCGCGCGGCATATTTGAGCCGTTGCGCCACATCGGTAAGGCTGAGTCCGCGCTGTTCGCGCGCGTCCTTCAGTTGCTCGCCACATGTAAGTGCACGAGGTGGTTCCTCGGGCGCGTCGGGCACTGGGGGTGCGTCGGCGGCAATAGCGGCGCTGCTGATTTCGGGCTCATTCATTCAAACTGCCCTTGCTGTAGGCGTAGATACTCGGGCGAATTGGGAAAGCGGCGGCGCAACTGCGCCGCGTAGCTTGCTTCTGACGCGCGATCTCCACTCTTTCGTTCAATCCGCAGGGCGAGCCAAAGCGACTCTGCACTGGGATCAAAATTCTTGTTGATGCGATCGGTGTAGAAGCGCGCTTTGTCCATTTCACCGCGCTTGAGATAAAAGTCTCCCAGCCGCAACATCGTGGAGCCATTGGCAGGATCGAGTTCAAACGCGCGCCGGAAGTAAGCTTCGGCACCATTGTCGTCGCCAGCTCGCTGGGAGCAAACGCCGGCATTGAGATAGGGTTTGAATGGCGTTGGGTAGAGCGGATCTTTGAGCGCCTGCAGGAACAGAGCGATTGACTCGCGCTCGCGCTTGGTCTGACAAAGGAACCAGCCATAATTGTTGAGCGTGTCGGAATCACCCGGCAGCAGCGTCAGTGCGCGCTTGAACGCGTCCTCTGCCTTGAGATTTTCGCCCAAGTCCATATGGATCAGCCCCAACACGTTGTAGGCCGGCCCGTAATTTTGATTGGATGCGATGGCACTGCGAATTTCCTCAAGTGCCACCGCCATCTGGCCGCGCAGGAAGTAATTGAACCCTAACTCAGTGCGCAGCTTGGCGCTCTCTATGCGGTCTGCCACCTCACCTTGCCCGCGTGAGGGCGCCTGCTCGGAAGACTGTGACGAGCGATTAGGCGAGGAACCGTCTTGAGCGGCGCAACCGGCCAATGCGGCGATCAGGCTCGCAATCAGCACCCCATGCAGGGCGCGCGTGCCGGTCAAAGCTTGAAACAGAGATGGTCGCATGATGCTTTCCTCTTTCGATAGACTGCGAGGCCGAATCAATGCACGGAGGCCGCAACCGGATCAACCACCTGCGCACTGCGCGCGAGCTTGTCTGCACTGCGTTCAAGTCGAATCAGCCGCTGGGTGCGATCCTGCACTTCACCCGCGAGTTGACCACAGGCTGCAGCAATGTCATCGCCACGCGTCTTGCGCGTGGTGGTAACGACCCCGCCTTCGATCAGGATGTCAGCAAAGGCGCGCACGCGCACCGGATCAGAGCGCCGGAACGCAATCAGCGCGCCACCAACTGAAAACGGATTGAACGGAATGAGGTTGAATTTGCACGGCACATCGCGCGTGAGCGCCAGCAGTTCACGCGCCTGCGCGGGAGCGTCGTTGACGCCATCGAGCATGATGTATTCGAAGGTCACGAAATCGCGCGGCGCTTTTTCCAGATAGCGCACACAGGCAGCCATCAATTCGCGCAGCGGATACTTCCGGTTCAGCGGCACCAGGGTATCGCGCAGCTTGTCGTTCGGCGCATGCAGGGACACTGCCAGTGCCACCGGGCAGGCATCTCGCAAGCGGTCCATCATCGGCACCACCCCCGAGGTGGAGAGCGTGACGCGGCGGCGCGACAGGCCGTAAGCGTGATCATCCAGCATCAGCTTGAGCGCGGGGACCACGTGGTCGATGTTGAGCAGTGGCTCTCCCATGCCCATCAGCACGACATTGGTCACCGGCCGCTCGCCAGGATGGCCATAGCCCTTGGCACCGTGTTCGTTCACCGCCAACAGCCGGTTGGCCAGCCACAACTGGCCGATGATTTCGGCCACCGTGAGGTTGCGCGAAAACCCTTGCTTGCCGGTCGAGCAAAACGCGCAATCGACCGCACAGCCCGCTTGCGTGGAAACGCACAAGGTGCCACGGTCTTCCTCGGGAATAAACACCGCCTCAATCGCATTGCCCTGGCCCACATCGAGCAGCCATTTGCGCGTGCCGTCACGGGCGACGTGGTCGCTGATGACGTTTGGCAAGCGTATTTCCGCCTCTGAGGCAAGTTTGGCGCGCAGACTCTTCGCGACGTCGGTCATGTCCGCGAAGTCGCTCACAAAACGCTGGTGCATCCAGTGCGACACCTGCCGTGCGCGAAACGGTTTCTCACCGCGCGCGGCGAACCACGCGGCGAGCCCGTCGGCATCGAAATCAAGCAAGTTGGTGGTCACGGAAGATGGACGTCTAGCGCGAGTAAACGTTCAGCGCCGGGAAGAAATAGGCGATCTCGACCTTGGCGGTTTCCGCTGCGTCCGAGCCATGCACGGCGTTGGCATCGATGCTGTCAGCGAAGTCTGCGCGAATCGTGCCGGCAGCAGCTTTTTTCGGATCGGTTGCGCCCATCAGATCGCGGTTTTTCAGAATCGCGCCCTCGCCTTCGAGCGCCTGCACCATCACCGGGCCGGAGATCATGAAACCGACCAGATCCTTGAAAAAGGGGCGCTCTTTGTGGACGATGTAAAAGCCTTCGGCGGCGGCCTGCGAGAGGTGGATCATGCGCGCAGCAATCACTTTAAGGCCTGCATCTTCGAAGCGCTGGTAAATTTTGCCGATGACGTTCTTGGCGACCGCGTCGGGCTTGATGATCGAAAGAGTGCGCTCGAGTGCCATAACTGAAAAACTCCAAATAAATTAAGGTTTTGTGACGAAAAACTCAACCCAAAATTATAGCAAAGACCCCCAGGCTGCGCGGGCTGGCGCTGCAAAAAAACGGTGAAAAAGGCGGCTCAGCGCGCCATGTCACAACGCAGTTAGCAGAACGCGCGCCGCAAACCTTGTTGCTGCCGATTGACCACTTGACCGGCGCGTGCGCGGTGCCAAAAAGCGCGGCGGCTAAGCGAAGACCAGCAAGCCTTTTTTGCGCAGCACCGTGCGTCCGTCGTGCTCCCATGTCAGCCGGGTGTCATTGCTGCTTTGCCGCAGGGCCCGCACCAGTGCATGCAGGCGCGCCTCTGAAGGCGCGCGCAGATGCTGGCGTTCGATCCAGCGGCGCAGCAAGTTGGCCAGCCGCACATCATCAAGCGCCTTGAGCGTGGCGACATCGAGCGCACCGGCACGCTGCGCCTGGGCAAGGTCGATGTCGCCCAGAGCGTCGGTCAACTGGGCGGCAGCAGCGAGATGCCGCGCCGTGCGCGCCAGCGCCATGACGGGCTGACCGAAGCCGCGCGCCAGCACCGGCATGACTTCAGCCCGCACAAAATTGCGGCGGATGCGCATATCAAGATTGCTCTCGTCTTCAATCCAGGCAAGCTGGTGAAAACGCGCGTAGGCTTCCAGTTCGCTGCGGGTGCATTGAAGCAGCGGGCGCCACAGCAGTGTGCTGCGCAAACCCTTGGTGGGAGCGGTTCTCATGGCCGGCATGGCGGCCAAGCCCTTGGGGCCGGCACCGCGCAGCAGTTGCAACAGCACCGTCTCGGCCTGGTCGTCGGCGTGATGGGCGAGCGCGACGACGTCTGCACCGGGTACCAGCAACAACTGATAGCGCACCCGCCGCGCCTCCTCTTCCAAACTGGTGCGCGGTGCGCGATCAACGACCGCGCGGCGCGCGCTGAACGGCACGCCGAGTGCTCTGCATTGCGCGCGGCAGTGACGTACCCAGACATCAGCTTGGGGGCTCAAGCCGTGATGTACATGCAAGGCTGAGAGCGCGCCGGCCGAAAGCAACGGGTGCGCCCGCCCTTCGCGCTCTACAGCCAGCACATGCAACAGTACCGTTGAATCGAGCCCGCCCGAATAGGCCACGCGGATGCGCACAGCGCGCGCGACGTTGATCTGGGGCTGAACAGTCTCCCAACTCGCACGAACACAACGCGCCAGCCGGTACGTCACCAGCGCGCCCGAGTCGGCACTGAGGTCAGCGCTGCGGTCAGGCAGCTTGTTCCTCAAACTTGCCATACTGCATGAAGCGTTGGTAGCGCGTCTCCAGCAGCTTGTCGAGCGGCGCGTCAGCGGCTTGGCGCAAGGATTCGGCCAAACTTTTCTTGAGCGCCACAAACATGCTGGCGGGATCGCGATGCGCACCGCCCGCCGGCTCGGGGATGATCTTGTCGATCAGGCCGAGCGACTTGAGGCGTTGTGCGGTAATGCCGAGAGTCTCGGCCGCATCGGGCGCACGCTCTGCACTTTTCCACAAAATGGACGCGCAACCCTCCGGTGAAATCACCGAATACGTTGAGTATTGCAGCATCAACACCACATCGCCCATTGCGATTGCCAAGGCACCGCCGGAGCCGCCTTCACCGATCACGGTGGTGAAAATGGGCGTGCGCAATTCCGCCATGGCGTACAAATTGTGTCCAATGGCTTCGGACTGCCCGCGCTCTTCCGCACCGATGCCAGGGTAGGCACCGGGCGTATCGACGAAGGTGAATAGCGGCAATTCAAATTTTTCGGCAGTGCGCATCAGCTTGAGTGCTTTGCGATATCCCTCGGGGCGCGGCATACCGAAATTGCGGAAGCCGCGCTCTTTCACATCGCGCCCCTTCTGGTGCCCGAGCACCATGCAAGCGCGGCCATTGAAGCGCGCGAGGCCGCCCACGATGGAAGGATCATCCGCATACGAGCGGTCACCGTGCAGCTCCTGAAATTCGCTGAACATGGCACCGATATAGTCGAGCGTGTAGGGGCGCTGCGGATGGCGCGCCACTTGCGACACTTGCCAGGGCGTGAGCTTGGCGAAAATATCCTTGGTCAGCGACTGGCTCTTCTTTGTGAGCCGGTCGATCTCTTCCGAAATATCGACCGCCGAATCGTCCTGCGCATAGCGCAGTTCCTCGATCTTGGCTTCGAGTTCGGCAACCGGCTGTTCGAAATCGAGAAATGTGGTTTTGGTCATGGTGCAGGCTCGCAAAACGGCAATCAGTATTCCACCGGTAACGGGTCGAGGCTGCGCCACATGTACCAGGTGCCGACCGAACGCCACGGTGCCCAATTGTCACCGACCTCGCGCAGTTCGCTCAGTGTCAGCTTGTCACCCGAAAAATAATGCTGGCTGACCGCATTGCGCAGCCCGATATCGTCGACCGGAAAAATGTCGGGGCGCATCAGGTTGAACATCAAAAACATTTCCGCCGTCCAGCGGCCGATGCCGCGAATGCGGGTGAGCGCCGTGATGACGGTTTCATCGTCCAGCTTGAGCCAATCGGCGGTGCGATCACCGCCCTGCTTGAAATGGCCGGCCAGATCGAGAATGTATTCGGCCTTGCGCTGCGACAGACCGCAGCCGCGCAGACGCTCGACTTTGGCCCGTGCGAGCTTTGCGGGAGTGAACTCGGGGTGGGCTTCCACCAGCCGGTTCCACACCGCCTGCGCCGCTGCGACGGAAATCTGCTGCCCCACAATCGAACGTGCGAGGGTTGCAAACGGATCACCGCGCGAGGTAAGACTGACGCCTTCGTATTGTGGAATCAAGCGGCGCAACACACGGTCGCATTTCATCAACTCGCGCTTCGCTTCATCCCAATACGCCGGGAATGCGATGCGTTGCGCAGCGGGTTTCGCTGCTGCCAAATGTAGCGGTTTCAAATTCGCCGATGCCGAATGCGCCGGCACTAACTTGGTCTTGGCGGCCTTCGATTCCAGCGCACGCGCAGGCTTTGGAGCCACTGCGGCACCGGCAACACCGCGCTTTGCGCGCGGCTTGACCAGTCCGCCGGCCGCTGCCGCGAGGCGTTTTCCTGCACCGGCAGAAGTCGTCATGCTGGCTGGGCCATCGGCAAATTGACCAGCAGGTTTTGTGGTTTCAGGCGCACTTCGTCGTTTTCGTCCATCGTAAGCGCCAGATACACTGGCATGCCCTGCGCGTCGTTCCGTACAGTGGCTGGCTCGACAAAACGCAACTCCATCAGCGCGAGAATGCGCCGCGAACGCTCGTAGTCAAGCGCGGTGCCATTATAAAGATCATTGAACATCGCAGTCGCATCACGATCCAGCCCGCAATACCACTTGAGACGGGCATTGTCGATCGAACGTACCGGCTTGATCAGCACCGGCGTGGCAAAAAAGTGGGCAATCCACATTTCGAGCACGCGGCAAAGCGCGCCAAGCCCTTCGCGCCCGAAATTGATTTGCAGCGCAGTGTCATGCCGTTCATCGCGCGCCCAGTAGAGCGCTGCGTTATCGGTCTGCAGCACATCCAGATCCACCGTCTTGAGAGCGGTTTTCGCTTCGGTGATCAAACGCCCAATGCTGCCGAACTGGCTGCCGTCACGCACGCGCACGGCATGCTGATCCACCGTTTCAAGATCGGCCAGCACGATGCGGCCGTCCTGCACATGCGCGCGCTGCTCGCGAAACAGCAGTTCGGCCGCTCTGGCGAGCAGCGGCTCTTCGCAGCCATCGAGCACGTTGCGCACAATCACCTGCGCCATCTGGTCTACAAACATGGGCGGCAAGCCACTTGCCGAAAACTCGCGTGCCGTGCCATCGGGCGCGCGGAACAAGGCCATGTAGCAGCCCTCTACGCTGCCCGCAGCGAGCAAGCGGTCACGCAGATTGAGCACGATCCGGTAGCTCGCGCGCGCATCGGCATCGGACAGCGCATTGAGGTCCTCAGCGGTGACCGTGCTGCGCGGCCGTTCCATCATGCGCGCGAACAATGCCCGCTCGTGATCGCAGGATTCTGCCACCGGCGCCACTTCCGGCCGGGCAAAGTAGGCGCGCAAAAAATCGTCGGTGGTGCCCAGTTTGCCGTCCGCGTTGCGCTCTAGCAAATGAAAACCGGAGTGGCGCCAAAAGTCGGGCATGGATTGTGGCCAACACGGGAGAGTTGCGGGGCGCGGTATAGTAGCGCAACAAGGGGGAAGGGGCGTCAATGGTTTATGAATTTGCCAGCGCCGAGCACATCGGAGACCGCAAGGAACAGCAGGACCGGGTAGTGGTGATGTCGCATCCGCGTGATGCCAATTTCGTGCTCGCGGTGGTCGCCGACGGCATGGGAGGTCACACCGGTGGCGCGCTCGCCTCGCAAGCCGTGGTTGATGCCATCGAGCCGGTGTTTGCCGGCTGTGACCCGGCAGCGGGAGCGCCACTAGACTGGCTTGGTCGCATGATGCAGGCTGCGCACGAGCGCATTGCGCGTGCGGGTCAAGGCTTCAATCGTGACCCGCGCTCAACCTGCGTACTGGCACTGGCGCAGCCAGGCCGCATCGACTGGGCGCATTGCGGTGACAGCCGTCTGTATCTGTTGCGCGAAAACGAATTTGTCAGCCGCACCGAAGATCACTCGCTGGTAGAGGTACTGCAGCAGCAGGGGAAGATCACGGAAGCAGAGGCCCTAGTGCATCCCGAGCGCAGCAAGCTGTTCACCAGTTTGGGCGGGCCTGAAGCACCGCAGGTTGCCATCGGGGGCTTAAGCGCAACCAGGCCGCGCGACACCATCCTGCTTTGCTCAGACGGCCTATGGGCCTATTTTCGCCCGCAGGAAATTGCCGATCTCACTAGCTATCGAGACCTTACCTCTGCCTGCGACCGCCTCATCGGCCTGGCGCGCAGGCGAGCTGGCGGCAATGGCGACAATTTATCCATCGCGATGATCCGTTTGCCCGGCCCTGCAAACAAGCCGGGCCTGCTGAGCACCTGGTTTGGCGCGCGCATCGTCATTCCGTCGCCGTTGGAAGACGCACGCCGCTTTGTCATCAAGTATCTGCGTGCTGTGATGGGGCCGGCCGCGGACGAACTGTGCGGCCAGATCGAATCGTGCAAGACTGCGAAGGATTTTGCGGCACGGTTGCCGCGTTGCGCGCAAGTGGTTGAAGGACTCGGTGGTGAAGCCAAAGCCACTCTATTTACGCAGCGTGCCCTTGGGCTGCTGGAGGAAACATGACTAAACGTCCCGTTGTAGACCTGGCCGCAGAAGCGCCGAATGGTGTTGATCCGTCATTCAGCCGCATCCAGAAAGCGGCAGAGCTGCTCAACATTAAAAAATTTGGTGCAGGTGGCGCAGCTGCCTTGCCGGCGGCCCCTGCTGCCCCCGGATCGCCAGTCATCCCGCCGCCGCCAGCCCCGTCTAAGGGAACAACAGCGGGAGCACCAGCGGCAGGACCGTTAGCCGCACCGGCGGCGGGACCGCTAGCAGTGCCCAAAGCAGACCACACGGTTGCGCACCCGAAAGCGCAAGCGGCGGCGCGGACCGCGCAGGCTTCCCTGCCGAGCGACTATGCCGATCTCAAGCGTCAGGCGCTCATGAAGGCACAGTCACAGATGCCTGCGGAGTCGCGCCTGGCTCTGACTGCGGGAACGCGGCTGCAGGAATACAAGATCGAATGGACGCTCGGCATAGGCGGTTTTGGCGTGACCTATCTCGCAACCGACACCAATCTCGAAATGCAGGTGGCGATCAAGGAATATTTTCCCGCTGATCTCGTGATGCGCGAAACCGATGGATCGGTGCGCGTCAAGCAGTCCGAAGATGAATCCGCGTTTCTCGAAGGGCGCGACAAGTTCCTGCTCGAATCACGCACATTGGCCAAGTTCAATCATCCCAACGTGGTCAAGGTCTCGCGCTTTTTCGAGATGCATCACACCGCCTACATGGTGATGAGTTACGAATCGGGTGCGTCGTTCAAGGAATGGCTGTCGCGCAAGGGCAAGATCGACGAGACGCAACTGCTCAAGATGTTCATGCCATTGCTCGACGGCCTCGATGTGGTGCATAAGACCGGCTTCCTGCATCGCGACATCAAGCCCGCGAATATCTTTGTTCGCCAGGACGACAGCATGGTGTTGCTCGATTTCGGCGCCGCGCGCCACGCCATCGGCACCAAGAGCCGTTCGTTGACGACCATCGTCACACCGGGTTATGCGCCGTTTGAGCAATACCACTCGCATGGCAAGCAAGGACCTTGGACCGATCTCTACGCCTTGGGCGGCGTGCTTTACTGGACGGTAACGGGCGCCAAACCGATTGAGGCGCCCGCGCGTATCAAGGCTGACGGCATGGCACCCGCATCGAAGCTCGCGGCGGGCAAATTCAATCCCTCAGTCCTGGCCGCAATTGACTGGGCCTTGCTGCCCGACGAAAACAAGCGCCCCAAATCAGTCGATGAATTCAAACGCGGATTGACATCGACGGAGCCGGTGCCATTGCCCGTTGCCGCAGGGCCTGCGGCCCCTGTCACCAAGACCTTGAAGGTGGAAGTCAACAAACCTGCCCCCGCACCGCCTGGCGACAAAAAAGCATGGTGGAAAATCGGCAAATAGGAAGGTTCTACCCGACGTGCTTGCGCAAAAAGTCGATCGTGCGCTCGCGTGCGAGTTTGGCCGCTGGCGCATCCCACGAGGCGCGCTGATCGCAATTGAAGCCGTGATCAGCCGCGTAGAAATGCACCGGCAGCGATGGATGCGATTTTTTGAATTCCTCGACCGATGCCACCGGAATGTGCGCATCGCGCTCCCCGAAGTGCATCATCACCGGGCACTTGGGCTGCTCTGCAGCCAACCCCGGAATGCCACCACCGTAATAGGGTACCGACGCCGCGACACCAGCCACACGTGAAGCCGACAGCCACGACATGCGTCCGCCAAAACAAAAGCCGACGACGCCCACTTTGCCTGCTGTTGCGGCCACGTGCACGGCGGCGGCCACGTCTTTCAATCCGTCATCGATATTCACTTTTTGCATCAGGCCAAATCCGCGTTGCATGGTCTCGGGCGTGTACTGATCCATCATCACGCCCGCCTCGACGCGGTCAAACAATGCTGGTGCTATGACTAGGTAGTCATCGGCCGCATAGCCGTCGGCAACTTTCCGAATGTGGTCGTTGACGCCCCAGATTTCCTGAATCACCACCAGACCCCCCCGCGGTTTTCCGGCGGGTTCGGCGCGATAGGCGGCAATCTTTTTTCCATCTGCGGCGGTCAGGTCAATCATTTGGCCCATCTTGAATTCTCCTGTTGGTTCGAATAAAGATTCGAATGAAAAAAGCAGTTCGCACAGCGGCGCGAATATAACCCGAACGCGCTAGCGCTGCCACCAATGTAGAGACTTTGAGGCCTGGCGCGCAGGCAACAAACTTTCGCGAGCGGCCACACAGGCAAAGTCCAAGCCAGCCAGGGAGGTTTTGGATCAGCACGGGCTATCTCGTGTTGGCGGTCAAAGTCCTGGAAGAGACTCAGCCTTGACAATGTGCAGGTGGAGGATGCAGCATCCGTCCGCATCGCGCTCAAGGCGGGGGAAAAAAGGCGTCGACTTGGCCGACGCACTGCACGCGGCTGCCAGCGCCGCGACCAGCCGCTTCGTCACCTTCGACGAGCGTCTGGCAAAGCGCGCGGCGCGCATCCTGCCGCGTCCGCCGGAGGTGCTGGCGGCGTAGATGCGCATCCGACTCGATACTCACAAACTGGCCTTCTCGTAAACCCACTCCCATTGCAAATGCTTTCCAGCCTAACGATTGTCGAAATTCAGGCCACGCGCCGCAACGGCTCCGGATACGGATACATCATGTTCAACGCTTTGGAGAAGCCATCCGCCTGCACAATGCGCACATGCTCACGGCTGAACTCGCGCGCGTGCTTGAGGCCGCAGGAGTGGGCAAGCATGTCGATTTCCTTGTTCATGCCATTGCAGTAGTTGGCGACACGTGAATATTTTTCTTCGACGACGAGGCCGCGTTGCAGGCGCGGATTATGGGTGGTGATGCCGGTCGGGCAGGTGTTTTGGTGACAGCGCAGCGCCTGGATGCAGCCGAGCGAGAACATGAAGCCACGTGCGGAATTGATGAAGTCCGCACCGGCGCAGAGAGCCCAGGCGGCGCGTGCCGAGGTGACGAGTTTGCCGGACGCTACCAGGCGGATGCGCGGCTTGAGGCCGGACTGGATCAGCGAGTCGGCGACGCGCGGCAGGGCTTCGTCGATTGAGAGGCCCATGTGATCGGCGAGGGCCTGAGGCGCTGCGCCGGTGCCGCCCTCACCGCCGTCGATGACCAAAAAGTCCGGCGCCCATTCGAGGCCGCGGCGGTTGATCGCGTCGCACAGGTCGTTGACGAAGCGCCATCCTCCTATGGCTGTTTTTATACCCACCGGTTTGCCGGTCACGTCGCGCACGTAGGCGATCTTGTCGAGCAGTTGGTCGATGTTGGCGATGTCGTAGTGGCGGTTGGGACTGATCGAGTCCTGCCCTTCTGGAATGCCCCGTACCTTGGCAATCAGCGGTGTGACTTTGCCGCCGGGCAGCACGCCGCCCTTGCCGGGCTTGGCGCCTTGCGAGAGTTTGATTTCAAAGGCGCGCACTTGCTCGTGGGCGGCGATGTCTCTGAGTTTCGCCTCTGACAAATTGCCTTTTTCATCGCGCACGCCGTACTTCGCTGTGCCGATTTGCATGATCACGTCGCAGCCGCCTTCGAGGTGAAACGGCGAGATGCCGCCCTCGCCCGTGTCCATCCAGCAGCCCGCCTCTTTCGCGCCGCGCGAGAGTGAGCGCACGGCCGGCTCGGAGATGGCGCCGAAGCTCATGCCCGAGACGTTGAACACCGAGCGCGCGGTAAAAGGCTGGTTGGCGTAGCCGTTGCCGATGATGAGGGGCGGCGTCGGTTCGCGCTCTTCTTCGAGCACCGGGAAGCCGGCATTGACGAACAGCAGCGCGCCGGGCTCATGCATGTGATACGTGGAGCCAAAGCCGATCACGCCGCCTTCGTTTTTGGCAAGGCGGTAGACCCAGCCGCGGGTCGAGCGGTTGAACGGCATTTCATCGCGGTCGCCCATGAAGAAATACTGGCGAAAGTATTCGCCGAGTTCTTCAAAGTAATAGCGCAAGTGGCCGATGATCGGATAGTTGCGCAAAATCGTGTGCTGCTTTTGCGTGACATCCTTGATGAAGACATAGACTAGGGCGACGATCGCCATCATCGCCAGGATGGCGCCGATGCCGTAGGCCATTGCGCCGAAAATCGTGTCCATAGTCTCTCCCCTGTTATTGGTTGCCACGCACTGAGCGCAGCGGCTGGGTGCTGCGCAATGTACCCCATAATCCTGACATGAGCAAAGCAGGCCAATCCCGTG
>JANNCZ010000397.1:0-6939 GCA_031387185.1 Burkholderiales bacterium | reverse complement strand
AGTTCGCGCACGGTCTTCGCGTCCATCACCGCGGGGTTGATGGTCAACACGTTTGAGACGTCGACGATGGTCGAGACCGGCGTGAAGTCGGCTTCGACATCGAACGGCAGCTTCTTGTAGAGCGCGGCGTTGACGCCGTGCGTGGCGGCGGTGCCGAACAGGATGGTGTGGCCGTCCGGCTTGGCGCGCGCGACGTATTCCGAGGCGACATTGCCCGCCGCGCCGGGACGGTATTCGATCACGATGTTGGTGCCCAGAGACTTTTGCATCGCGTCTTGCATCAGCCGGCCGACGAAATCCACGCCCGAGCCGGCTGGGAAGGTCATCACGATGGTGAGCGGTGTTTGGGCCGCCACGGTGAGCGGCAGCAGGGTGCAGGCTGCCAGTGCTGCGAGCGCAGCAAGCGACAGGCGCCGCGTGACGAAGGGAGAGATGCGAGCGATGTGCATGATGTGTGTGGCGCGTGGAAAAGCATCACGATACCAGCAAGCTGGCCGGCCTGGAGGCCGCACGCACCAACGCTTTTTGAGCATGATGGCCGCAAAGCCTTGGTGCAAGCGGCTTCTGGCGCGGTCAGTTTACAAAAGTCAGCGTCACGCAAACGCCTCTCTATAATCGTTCGCGCAGACGCACACACAGACGCAATCACAGGAACACGACAGCACCGTGAGGACAACACCATGAACAGCACCGACGCACGCCTTCGCCCGGCAGGGGTGGATTTCAACGCCTTCGCGCCCAATCATTTCGGCTGGCAACTCGACGCTAAGGTCGCCACCATCACGCTCAACCGGCCCGAGCGCAAGAACCCGCTGACCTTCGACTCCTACGCCGAGCTGCGTGACACCTTCCGCGATTTGGCGTGCGCCGATCAGGTCAAGACGGTCGTCATCACCGGCGCTGGCGGCAACTTCTGCTCGGGGGGCGATGTGCATGAAATCATCGGCCCCTTGATCGAACTGCAGCGCAAGGGCGACATGGCCAGCCTGCTCGCGTTCACGCGCATGACCGGCGATTTGGTCAAAGCGATGCGCGCCTGCCCGCAGCCGATCATTGCCGCGATTGACGGTGTGTGCGCGGGGGCCGGTGCGATTCTCGCGATGGCGTCGGACATTCGCTATGGCACAGCAGCGGCCAAGGTCGCATTCCTCTTTGTGCGCGTCGGTCTGGCCGGTGCCGACATGGGCGCGTGCAACATGCTGCCGCGCATCGTCGGCGCGGGGCGCGCAGCGGAGCTGCTCTACACCGGGCGTGCGCTCGACGGCGCCGAGGGCGAGCGCTGGGGCTTCTTCAACAAGCTGTGCGATTCGTCAACGCTGCTCGCCGACGCGCAAGCTTTCGCGCGCACCCTCGCCGATGGCCCCACCTTCGGCCACGCCATGACCAAGCGCTGCATCCACCAGGAGTGGAGCATGGGCATTGACGATGCGATTGAAGCTGAAGCACAGGCGCAGGCGATCTGCATGCAGACCAAGGATTTCGAGCGTGCGTACAACGGCTTCGTCGCCAAGCAACGGCCGGTGTTTGAAGGAAACTAATCTCCCAATATGGGAGTAAACTTGTCTCATGAGAGTCATCGCCAAACGCAGTTTGCAAATGTTTTGGGAACGCGCAGGCCGTGGTGATGCGAAGGCTCCTCTGGAGGCGTGGCACGAGGAAGCGCTGCGCAGCAAGTGGACTTCACCTCACTCAGTCAAACTGCACTACGCCAGCGCGAGCATGGTTGGCAGCAATCGTGTTGTTTTCAACATTGCCGGTAACAAATACCGGCTGGTGGTGGAGATGCAGTATCGCGCCGGCATCGCATGGGTGAAGTTTGCCGGCACCCATGCCGAGTACGACCATATCAATGTGGAGACCGTCAATGACCATTAAGCCGATTCGCAACGAGCGTGATTTGCGCGCAGCGTTCAAACGCCTTGACGTGATCTTTCAGGCTGCGGTGGGGACGCCGGAGGCGGAAGAAATGGAAGTCCTCACTGCATTGATCGAGGCTTACGAAAACAAGCATTACCCGGTCAGCCCGCCCGATCCGATTGACGCGATCAAATTCCGCATGGAGCAGCAGGGTTTGTCGCCTGCTGATTTGCAACCCTACATCGGTGCCAGCGGGCGCGTGTCCGAAGTGCTCAATCGCAAGCGCCCGTTAAGCCTGCGCATGGTGAAACGCTTGCACGAGGGTTTGCGTATTCCCTACGAGAGTTTGCTTGCCGGGGTGCGTTAGCCCGCTGGCTTATTGCGCCCAGCCTCGCCTATTTTGCCGGGATCAAAGTGGCGCGCGCCAGACATGGTCAAACCGGCCGCGTATGCCGCATCAAGTCGTACTGCGTCACCCCTTCGTCGATTCCCGTGGACTTGAGCCATTCCGGATGGGTGATGCTGTCGCGCATGTCGCGCCGCCCGGCCTGCCAGTGTTCGAGCACCGATACGCGCGAGAACTCGTAGTCCTTTGATTCGAGTTCGTACGCAGCCTGGCGGTAGATCAATTGCACGATGTCGGTGGGCGCGGTGCGCACTGCGTCGGCGAGATGGCGCACGCTCGGATCGCTCATGAATTCCTTTGGCAGCTTGGCGAGCAGGGCGCGCACAGCAGCGCGGGCATTGGAGACCTTGGCCGCAACATCGCTGTTGTAACGCGTGCGGCTCGAATAGAGGATGTCTTTCTGGCGCTGCTGCACACCCGCAAGATTGACCGGCATGGCGCCGCGCGCGCTGAACAAATCCACCTGAAACACCAACAGTGACTCCGTGAGCGTGTCTTTGCCGCGCATGTCAAGGATGTATTGCAAGGGTGTGTTGGAGACGATGCCGCCGTCCCAATAGGGCTGGCCATCAATCATCACCGGGGCAAACGCGGGCGGCAACGCGCCGCTGGCCATCACGTGCTCGGGGCCGATGCTGCGCTCGGCGTTGTCGAAGTAGACCGAGTTGCCGGTCATCACGTTCACCGCGCCAAGCGACAAACGCACCTTGCGGCTGTTGATCAGATCAAAATCGACCAAGCGCTCAAGCGTGGCGCGCAGGGGCGCGGTGTCGTAGATACCGAGCGCGTTGGCCGAACCATCCGGCTGCATCCATGCAGGCGGCACGCGCGGTTGATAAAAACCGGGGATGCCGGCCAAGGCAGACCACATCGCGCTCAGTTGGTTGAATGCAGTGCGTGGTTGCACCCATTGCGCTGCCGCTGCAGTCCAGAGAGGCGGCGCGGCGTCTGCTGCGTTCGTCACACCGGACACGGGTGCGCCCAAGCCCGACGACACCAGATGCCAGAATTCGGAGAGACGCTCGATACGGCGCTCGGGCGGGTTGCCGGCAATCAGCGCAGCGTTGATCGCGCCGATCGAGACGCCGGCAATCCACTCGGGTTGATACGCGGTGCTGGCAAGTTCTTCAAACACGCCGGCCTGATAGGCGCCGAGCGCGCCGCCGCCCTGCAACACCAGGGCGATCTGGTCGTGATGCGCGGCGAAGCCGGCTGGCTTGTGGGTCGTGCTACCAGCGCGCCGGGTTGCGGCGGACAGCTTCTTCTTTGCGGACTTCATCGTGGACGAATCCTCTCTTGTACGTCATCCGGCAAGGCGATCCGCCAATCCGACTCAGTTAGCCGACTCAGTTAGCCGACTCAGTCAGCCGATCCTGTGAGCCGGTTTTGTGGGCGCCGCAGTGAGCCGCTCCCAGAGCGGTTCTTGAGCTTATCCACGCCGGGGCTGGCTACCAGAAAGTACGCCCGCCGCGCGCAGCACCTCATCGTTATGTTCGCCGAGCCGCGGCGGCATGCGCACGGCGGGCCGCACGCCATCAAACTTCACCGGCACGCCAGTGAAGCGCACCGCGCCCATTTTTTCATCGCGCAGGGTTTCAAAAAAGCCGCCCGCCACCAGTTGCGGATCGTGCGCGAGGTCTTCGAGCTGATTGACGCGCGCAGCGGGAATCTCCAGTCGCTCAAACAATTCGAGCCAAGCGGCGCTGCTGCGCGTGCGCAGGATGTCACCGGTAATCTGATACAGCGGCTCGATGTGTTTGGTGCGCTCGCTGATGTTGGCGAAGCGCGCGTCTGCTGCGTGCTGCGAATGCCCGGTCTCGTTAAAAAAGCGCTGCCAGTGCGCGTTGGTGTAAGGCATCGCGCACACGAAACCATCACTGGTTTGATACGGCTTGCGCCACGCCGCCATCACCCGCGGATAGCCGGTGCCGGTGCCGCTGATGGGCGGGTCGAAATGCTCGCCATACAAATGCTCGACCAGGTTGAACGCCACCATCGACTCAAACATCGGCACTTCAACAAAGCCACCCTTGCCGGTGCGCTCGCGCTTGAACAGTGCCGCGAGGATGGCATGCGCGGCGACTTGCGCGCAGGTCTTGTCGGCGGCGATGGTCGGGTAGTAGGCGGGGGCGCCGGTGAGGCGCTGCATCAGCGCGGCGTTGCCCGAGATGCCCTGCACGATGTCGTCGTAAGCCGGGCGCCCCGCGTAAGGCCCGCCCTCGGCGAAGCCGTGCAGGCCGGCGTAGACCAGGCGCGGGTTGCGTGCCAGCAGGGTCTCGGGATCGATGCCGAGTTTGACCAGCTTTTGCGGGCGCATGCTGTGTACGAACACATCTGCGCCATCGACCAGCTTGAGCAATGCAGCGCGATCGTCGGCCAGCTTGAGATCGAGCACCACACCACGCTTGTTGCGGTTGGCCCCGAGGAACACGGTGGACATGCCGTGCTCCTTGTCCGGTCCCGTGAAGCGCGTGCTGTCGCCTTCGGGTGGCTCGATCTTGATGACATCCGCGCCATAGTCGGCCAACGTTTGCGTCGCGAGCGGGCCGAAGATGACGGCGGAAAGGTCGAGGATGCGTACCCCGGCGAGGGGGAGATCAGAAGCGGGCAAGGCGGATGTAGACATGGGGGATGAATTGCAAATTGAACATCACGATGCCCGGAGAGGCGCTCGTATCAAGGGCTTTGGTGGAATGGATCTCGCAGAACCGCTTGTGCCAACGGTTCCGGGGCGATCATGCGCGTCGTTACTCGGGCTGGATCAACGGTTTCAGAACAATGTCAACTATCGAATTTGATGCACTTCGAACTTGAAACTGCAAATCACGTTTTCCTTTTGACTGATTTGCTCACTGGCTTGCGCTTCGCAAGTTTAGCTGCGCCGCGCGCCGCAGGCATGAGGCTCTCAATCCGTTCGCGGTCTGCTTCGAGAAACGCGCGCAGTTTCGCCACCGGCGGCAGCGCTGTGAGATAGCGCGAGACGAACAGCTTTTGATCCATGCCGGCCGTGGCGAATTCGACTTCGGCGCCGTCCTTGTCGCTGCACAAGAGGATGCCGACCGGCGCGGCATCCCCCTCGGTCATCATGTTGGCTTTGAACCAGTTCACGTAGAAATTCATCTGGCCCGCATCAGCAGGCTGGAACGCGCGAATTTTCAGATCAATCAATACATGGCAGCGTAGCAGGCGGTGATAGAACACGAGGTCAACGCGATGATGCTTGCGCCCCTCGGTCATGCGGAATTGCCGTGCCTCAAAACAGAAGCCTCGTCCAAGTTCGAGCAGAAAATGTTGCAGGTGATCGAGCAGTGCCGATTCGAGCTGGTTCTCAGTGTAAGTTGGCAACTCGGCCAAGTTGGCGAACTCCAGCACGTAAGGGTCGCGCAGCATGTCGGCGATGGTTTCCTGCGGCGCCTGCTTGCGCGCGCGCTCGATCACCGCTTTCTTGTTGGTCGAGAGGCCGGTACGCTCGTAGAGCAGGCTGCCGATCTGGCGTTGTAGTTGGCGCACCGACCAGCGGGAGTTGAGGCATTCGTTCTCGAAGAATGCGCGCTTCCACGGGTCGTCGATGCGAATCAACTCCTGCAGATGGGTCCACGACAGCCGGAGCACCTGAGCTGATTCGAGCGCGCTTGGCAATTCGGGGGTCAGTGACCCCCGAATTGCGACGGCGTGCGAGCGCCGCGATTCGTTCGACAGCACCTGCTGGTTCCGGAGCAGTTTTGCCAATTCCGGGGTCACTGACCCCGGAATTACGGAGCCGTGGCCGAACGTCTTAAATTCCGGGGTCACTGACCCCGGAATTTGCGGATACAGCCGGTAGACGGAGCGGCAGTCGAGCAATGACCGTTCATCCAGTCCCTTGAGGCCGCGCGCTTTCAGGTCTTGTGCCAATGTCTCCAGCAGCCGCGTTCCATACTTTGCCCGGTCTTTGCCAGTTTGCTCAAACTCGATCACCCACGCGCCAACCATCCAGTTGCGAATCACCAGCGCCTGATTGAGCGCCGCCGCCGCCCGGCCCTGCAACTGGGTAGTGGCGGCGCTGATGGCTTTGATGAGAGCAGCGTAGTTCATTCCTTCAATCCTTTGTGAGCAGCCACCACCAACGGTTGCAGGGCAATTGCTGTTTTGAAAGGCGCACTCACTTGCTGCGCGGAAAGCTGCCGCTCATCTTCTCAGCCCGCAGAAAATCAAAGTCCACACCCTTATCCGCCTGCGTCACGGTATCGAGAAACAACTTGCGATAGCCGCGCCCGGCCGTCGGCACGGTGACCGGGTTAGCCTTGGCGCGGCGCGCGAGTTCTTCGGTCGACACCAGCAGGTCCAGCTTGCGTTGCGCCACTGATAGCCGGATGCGGTCGCCGTTTTGCACGTAGGCGAGCGGCCCGCCAATGGCGGACTCGGGCGTGACGTGCAGCACGATGGTGCCAAACGCCGTGCCGCTCATGCGGCCGTCGGAGATGCGCACCATGTCTTTCACACCAGCGCGTGCGAGCTTGAGCGGGATCGGCATATAACCGGCCTCGGGCATGCCCGGCGCGCCCTTGGGGCCGATGTTTTTCAGCACCAGCACGTCGTCGGCGTTGACATCGAGGTCCGGTGAGTCAATGCGTGCGGCGAGGTCGGCGGCGTTTTCAAACACCACCGCGCGGCCTTCGTGTTCCATCAGCCGGGCG
>JANNCZ010000305.1:0-6994 GCA_031387185.1 Burkholderiales bacterium | reverse complement strand
GGCCCGCTGTCGGAACAGGCGGTGGCGTTTCCTGCCGATATCGGCATGGCAGCAGCCGCCATCATCACCGGTGGCATCGCCGCGCGCCATCCCAATTTGCGCATTGCCTTCAGTCACGGTGGCGGCGCGCTGACGATGATGCTGCCGCGCATCGCCCATGCTTGGCGCATGATGCCCAAGGCGAAAGAGACCATGCCCGAGTCGCCCGAGGTGTACGCGAAGAAGTTTTTTTACGACTGCGTGGTGTTCGATCCCAAGCTCGTCAAGCTGCTGATCGAGAGCTATGGCGCGAGCCAGATATTGATTGGCAGCGACTACCCGTTTGCGATGGGTGAGGGTGATCCGGTGGGTTTGCTCGAGCGCAGCGGGCTGGATGCCGCCGTGCTCAGGTCAATCACCCACGGCAATGCGCAGCGCTTTTTGGGTCTTGGGTAACGCTTGCAGCCCTGGCCTAAGCGCAGCAACCCATGCGATTGGACCAACCCGCTGCGGTAGCCGGTCGGAGTAACCTGCCCGATTGCTTAGTGCGAAACGCGTGTCACCCCGGTACCTGACAACAGGCGCACACGCTCACCGGGTTTGAACACTTCATCGGCTTCTTGCGTGATGGCGCGCAATTCGCCATTGTCGAGCTTGACGGTGACTTCCACACCGGCCTTGCGGCCGATACCGCCTTCAATCGCTTGACCGGCGAGCCCGCCCGCGACCGCGCCGAGCACTGACGTGATGATGCTGCCCTTGCCGCCGCCAACGCTGCTGCCGGCCACGCCGCCGACGACGCCACCGGCCACGGTGCCCGCACCGGAAGGTGCTTTTTCAATCGTGACCTGACGCACGCTTTCGACCACGCCCATGCGCACGGTCTGCTCGCGCTGCGCCTGACCCGGGCTGTAAACACTGCCGGAGCTCGATGGCCCGGCGCAGCCCGCCAGGAGGGCTGCCGCTGCGCAGGCACCTGCGGCCAGCAGTCTTTTCAGACGCGGAACATTGCGCAGTCCGTGCATCAAGTGAGGCGCGGCTGCCTGTGAGGCTGCCTGTGAGACTGCCTGTGAGACTGCGGCCGAGTCCGCCTGTGTGGCTGACTGTACAGAAATATTGAGTGGGGACATGCGCAACTCCTGAGTATGCGACCGGGTTACGCAGTTGTTTCTAAAGAGTTGCGCAACCCGATTGCCAAATTACCAAAGACTGAAACCAAAATGCTGGGCGTACAAGGCGCCGATCTCGTCGCGTGTCAGCTGGTGATTCTGTGCGCCAGCGTGCGCGATCTTGATCGAACCCATGATGCTGGCGAGGCGGCCGACATCTTCCCAGTCGAGCTTGTTGACGATGCCGAACAGCAAACCGGCGCGATATGCATCGCCGCATCCGGTCGGGTCGACCACCTTCTCGGCTTTAACGCTGGGAATGTCGAGCCGTTGACCGTCGGCGTAAATGCACGAGCCTTCTGCACCCTTTGTGACAATCAGCGCCTGCACAAGTTTCGCGATTTCTTCCATCGATTGTCCGGTTTTGTCCTGCAACAGACGCGCTTCATAGTCATTGACGGCGACGTAGTCGGCCATGCTGATGAAATCCATCAGCTCTTCGCCGGAAAACATCGGCAGGCCCTGGCCCGGATCGAAGATGAACGGGACGCCGGCTTCGGCAAATTCGCGCGCGTGCTGGAGCATGCCGTCGCGCCCATCGGGGGCGATGATGCCGAGCTTGACGTCATAGGCGTCGGCGACATGATTGACCTGCGACGAATTCATTGCGCCCGGGTGAAACGCGGTGATCTGGTTGTCGTCGAGGTCCGTGGTGATGAAGGCCTGCGCAGTGAAGGTCTCGGGCACCATCGCCACGTGTTTGGCATCGAGGCCGAGGTTGGAGAGCCGGTCGAAATAGGTGTCACTGTCTTCGCCGACGGCTGCCATGATGAGCGGCTCTTCTTCCGGCTTGGCCGCGATCATCTTCAGGTTGTAGGCGATGTTGCCGGCACAGCCGCCGTACTCGCGGCGCAACTCGGGTACCAGAAACGCGACGTTGAGGATGTGTACCTGGTCAGGCAGTATGTGATCCTTGAACTTGCCCTGAAACACCATGATGTTGTCAAACGCCATTGAGCCGCAAATGAGTACCGACATGTTGTGCCTTGTGCTGAGGAAGAAAAATTGGGGAAAATAATTGCGGGTTGGAGCGGATCATGGAGCCGATCAAACAGGCGCGCTGATAGCAACCGGTTGATGCCAGCGACGGCCTTGTTTGTTTCTGTTTGCGCACGCCAGCAACTGCTGATGTGCACTCGGAGACAGAGAATTTTACGTGCTGTTTGTCAGGCTGCCGTTACGTTTACGGATAAAAGGCATAAAGCCGGTAACCGGCGGCTTTGATCTGGCTGGCATCGAGCATGATGCGCACCGGCAACTCTGAATTGGGTGCCATCTGCGCGGCAGCGGCGTACTCGCGCGGTGCGAACACACGCCGCGCCAGCGCTCCCTCTTGCGCGTCAGTCAGGGTCAATTCAAGATGGGGTGCATCCTGGGCGTAGGCGGCGCGGTTGCGCAACAGGGCGATCAGGGCCAGCACATTCTTGTTGACCGGTTCAGCCTGCAAGTCGTGCGACTCGATGGTGATGGCCTGCGCATCGCGCGGTGCAGCGAAAGTACAGGCGAGTTGCTGGCAGAGCGCCGCGAGCGCGGGTTTGGTCTCCGGAAAATGCGCGGCGATTTCGTTGCGGTAGAAATAGGCACCCTGCAATGCCAGGCCGCACAGCGCGGCGAGCGCACCAGCAGCACTCCACCAGGCGAAGCGTGTGCGTGGCGGTGCAGGCGCGGTGGCAGTGAACGACGCTACTTTGGTTGTGGCTGTTTCTGCTGTTGTTTCTGTCTCCGTTTCTGCTACTGCTTCTGCGGATATTGCATCAGAGGTCGCGCCGGATGTTGCGCCGGATGTTGCGCCGGATGCTGCGTCGATCACATCTGCGCCGGTCACGAAGGCGGGTACCGCATCTGACTGCATCTGCGCAGCGGCGGCTGCCGCTTCCAACTGCGCTAGCGGCAGTGTGGCGTCTTCCGTGGCTGCTCGTGTCGAACCCAGAACCAATGCCGCCGTGGTCGATTCCGGACTTGTGATGCTGGCAGAGTTCAGGCCGGCCGCATGCGAAGACGCACTGCCATCGTCAACATCACCGTATGCGGTGCCGGCTCGCGTTGCATCCGTGAACTCCGCGTCTGCTTGGGTGTGCACCAGATTTTCCAGTGCGCTGAACACGGTGCTGCATGCACCGCAGCGCACCTTGCCCTGCTGTGCCAACAGTTGCTCGGAGGTGACACGAAACGCGGTGCCGCAGGCGGCGCAGCAGGTGAGCATGCTCATGCGTGACGGGGCTGCTGTGGATTCATGAAAGGTGCCGGACAACGATGATGCGTGGTGATCTGCCGTCGGTATTGCAGTGACACGCAGCAACGAGCGAGTAACGAGCGAGTAAGGAGCGGTGAGGCGCAGTCAAGAATACTGGGTCGGTGCGCCGGGCCGGTCTAAGAACGCTTTCCGCTCAGACAAACCCAGCCCTCTTCGCTGCGCCAAACCGCCAGCGCGATGAAGGGCGCATAGGCTGCAATGACTTCTTCTGCTTGCGATTCGAGAATACCAGAAAGGGTCAGCTGCCCACCGGGCTGCACGCGTGCCGCGAGCGCGGGGGCCAAGACCTTGAGTGGATTGGTGAGAATGTTGGCAACTACCGTGTCGTAGAGGCCCGTTGGCAGGGCGCCGGCGGCGTGCGCCATCACCACGCATGCGTTGGCTGCGGCATTGTCGCGCGTGGCAGTGAGGGCCTGGGCGTCAATATCGGTGGCCGCCACCGGGCGCGCGCCGAGCAGGGCGGCGGCGATGGCGAGCACGCCGGAGCCGCAGCCATAGTCGAGCAGGCTGCATCCACGTTGCACGTGCGCGTCCAGCCACGCCAGACACATGCGTGTGGTCGGGTGGCTACCAGTGCCAAACGCGAGGCCGGGGTCGAGGCGGATCGAGATGGCGTCGGGGTCGGGCGCGTTGTGCCAGGTTGGCACGATCCACAAGTGCGCGGAAATACGAATTGGGTCGAACTGGGATTGTGTCAGGCGCACCCAGTCCTGCTCTTCAACATGCGTGAATGTGCAAGCCGGGACGGCAGCCAGACCCGCCGCGCTGGCCGCGCCCTCTACGAGAGAAATCAGAGCCGTTTCGCTCTGGCCCGCATCAAACAATGCGACGACGCCATTGCGCTGCCAGCCTGCTTCCACGGCGCTGCCAGGTTCGCCAAACAACGGCTTCTCGTCCGGCGTGCCGGCGTCGGCATCTTCAACCGACACTGACAGCGCGCCTGCTTCGAGCAGTGCATCGCCCATCGCTTCGGCGCGCGCGGCATCGCAGATGAAGCGCAGTTCACGCCAGGCCATGGTGCATGCTCCTTTGGTGAAAGCTCCTCCGCTGCCGGCTCTCTTGGCGCATGCACCCTTGATGGATGCTCAAAGGGCGCATGTTCACGCGCTCAACTCCCGCTTGCCGCATACGCCGATGATTGCGCGAGGCTCAAACCGACGAGCGTGCAGCGAGCTTCTGTTCGAGATAGTGAATGCTGGTGCCGCCCGCCATGAAGTTGGTGTCGTCCATCAACAGCCGGTGCAGCGGCAGATTGGTCAAGATGCCTTCAATGACCGTCTCTGACAGGGCGATGCGCATGCGCGCCAGTGCCTGCGCGCGGTCGCCGCCGTAAGTGATCACTTTGCCGATCATCGAGTCGTAGTTGGGCGGTACGAAATAACCGGCGTAGGCGTGCGAATCGACGCGTACCCCCGGGCCACCCGGCGGGTGGTAGGTAGTGATGCGCCCCGGGCTGGGGGTGAATTTGAACGGGTCTTCGGCATTGATGCGGCACTCGATGGCATGGCCCTTGAGCACGATGTCTTTTTGGCGGAAGCGCAGCTTCTCGCCCGCCGCAATATGAATCTGCTCCTGCACGATGTCGATGCCGGTGATGAGCTCGGTCACCGGATGCTCGACCTGCACCCGGGTGTTCATCTCGATAAAGAAGAACTCGTTGTTCTCGTACAAAAACTCAAACGTGCCGGCCCCGCGATAGCCGATCTTGCGGCAGGCTTCTGCACAGCGCTCGCCAATGCGCTCGATCAGGCGGCGCGGTATCCCCGTGGCAGGTGCCTCCTCAATGACTTTCTGGTGGCGGCGCTGCATCGAGCAGTCGCGCTCGCCCAGCCACACTGCCTGGCGGTGCTGGTCGGCGAGGATCTGGATCTCGATATGACGCGGGTTTTCGAGAAACTTTTCCATGTAGACCATCGGATTGCCGAACGCCGTCTGCGCTTCCGAGCGCGTCATCGTCACGGCGTTGAGCAGTGCAGCCTCGGTGTGCACCACGCGCATGCCGCGCCCGCCGCCGCCGCCGGCGGCCTTGATGATGACCGGGTATTTGACGCTGCGCGCGGTGGCAATGATCTCTTTCGGGTCATCCGGCAGCGCACCGCCTGAGCCGGGCACGCACGGCACGCCGGCCTTGAGCATCGCCTGCTTGGCCGAGACCTTGTCGCCCATCAGGCGGATCGATTCAGGACGCGGGCCGATGAACACGAAACCGCTTTTCTCGACCCGCTCGGCGAAGTCGGCGTTTTCCGATAAAAAGCCGTAGCCGGGATGGATCGCCTGCGAGTCGGTTACCTCGGCAGCGCTGATGATGGCTGCCATGTTGAGATAGCTCTGCGGGGACGGTGCCGGGCCGATGCACACCGACTCATCGGCGAGCCGCACGTATTTGGCTTCAGCATCTGCCTCGGAATGCACGACCACCGTGCGGATGCCCATTTCGCGGCAGGCACGCTGGATGCGCAATGCAATCTCGCCGCGATTGGCGATCAGGATTTTTTCGAACATCGGCATGCTGCTGTACCTATTCGATGACGAACAGCACTTGCCCGTATTCGACCGGCTGGCCGTTTTCGACCAATATCTGGCGCACCACGCCGGCATGGTCTGCCGGCAGCTCATTGAGCAGTTTCATGGCTTCAATAATGCACAGCACGTCACCTTCCTTGACCTCGGTGCCGACATCGACAAAGACCTTGGAGCCGGGCGAGGCCGAGCGGTAGAAGGTGCCGACCATCGGCGACTTGACCGGATGGCCGCTGGGCGCAGGCGGCGGCGGCGGGGGCGCGGCAGCGAGGGCTGGTGCCGCCGCCGGCGCCAAGCCTTGCATCGGTGCCGGTGCGGGCATGTAGCCATGCGCGGGTGGAGCGTAGGCCGCGCCCGACTTGACGATGCGCACCTTCTCCTCACCTTCGGTGACTTCCAGTTCTGCGATCCCTGAGTTTTCGACCAACTCGATCAGCGTCTTGAGTTTTCTTAAATCCATTTAAATCACCTTTAATGGCTTCAAATGCCGTTCAAAATCCCGTATTCTTGGAAACCGGTGTCACGCAAGAACAGGTGCCGGGAGGCCGGCCGCAACATCGCTTCTTCGGATACAGGCGGCTATCGAAAATCGACCCGGCGTGCGGATGATGTCGAGGAGGCGGAATTGACTAAATTTTAACCGACTTTAGCCAAAGTCTTCAGCCGCAATTCAAAGTGGCGTCACCGCCGCCATGAGTTCTGCATACGTCATTTTGCCCAACTTGCGCAAGGCGACTGCGCCAGTGCGATCCAGAATCAGGGTAAACGGCAGCGCGCCAGACGAATTCCCTGCGGCTTTCACCAGATCAAGCGCTTGTGCACCGCCTTCGAGCAGAAGGTAGCTAATTCCAAGTTTGACGGCAAATGGCTTCATATTCTTCGCATAATCGATGCCGATGCCTGCAAATTGGACGCGCTTGCCTTCGGTAGTTTGACTCGCACGCTGAAAGTCCGGCATTTCTTCAAGGCAGGGCGCGCACCAGCTTGCCCAAAAGTTGACGACCAATGGCCGCCCTTTGAAGGCAGACAAGCTGACCGAGCGACCGTCGAGATCGTTGAAGGCAGTCGTCCA
>JANNCZ010000920.1:0-3282 GCA_031387185.1 Burkholderiales bacterium | reverse complement strand
GATGCTGGCTGTGTACGCCAACGCGCACGGCAGCAGCCGGCACAGGCAGGTTACGCAGTGTCAAGGCAGCACCTTCACATCCTTGATGAATTGCGTGGTGTAGGTCTTCTTCAAATCGACCTTGGCGGTGTCAAGCAGCTTCATCGCGACCATCATGTCGTAGGTTTTTTTCATGCGCTCGTCGGTAATCACGCCAGCGCCCAGTTTTGCGGCATCACCGCCAAACACCATGCCCGATTCGTTGAGCAGCTTGATGCCGTTGGCGATCTTGTCGTCGGTCATGTTGGGATTGTCTTTCTTGATCAGCGCATTGGCGCCCGACGCATCACCCTTGAGATAGGTCTTCCAGCCTTCCATGGTGGCCTTGACAAACGCCGCTACCGCCTTCGGGCGCTCCTTGACGGTCTTCTCCATGCAGACGATGGTGGTCGAATAGGGCGGCCAGCCGTAATCGGCGAGCAGGAACACATTGGGCTTGTACTTGGCTTCCTTCTCCATCGCATACGGCTCGCTCGACAGGTAGCCTTGCTGCACCAGATTTTTGTCGGCCATGAAGGGCTGGATGTTGAAGGTGTAGGGGCGCGTCTGTGAATCCGACAGGCCATAGGTGCTGCGCAGCCACGGCCAATAGCTGGTGTTGGCTGCGGACGAAATCAGAATCGTCTTGCCCTTCAAATCTTCAAGCTTGTTGACCACGCCTGGGTGGCCAATCAGGACTGCTGCATCTTTCTGAAAACTCGCCGCAACGGTGACCGCGCTGATGCCCTGCTCCCACGACTTCATGGTCTGCACGTCATAGCCCATGAAGCAATCGGTCTGTCCGGCAGCGAGCAACTGCATGCCGTTGACCTGTGGGCCGCCCATCTTGATGGTGACGTCGAGTCCCTCTTTTTTGTAGAGGCCGGCGGCCAGCGCCTGGTAGTAGCCGCCGTGCTCGGCCTGCGCGTACCAGTTGGTCAGGTAAGTAAATTTTTCCTGCGCCTGGGCGGCGCCGGCGGCAAACAAGGATGTGGCGAGCAGCGCTGACAACTGCGCGGTGCGATACAGGCGTGGCATGAAACGCTCCTTGAACATGGGGATTGAAACACTTAGGTTAAAAAAAGATTCTAGCGGAATGGCATCCACCTGGCGTGCCAGTACGGCAAATACGGCAAGTGCAGCAAGTGTTATGCCAAATGTGACAGCCCACTGCCATGACAATGGCTTCCACCAACGATGTCCAGCCATCAATCGCCAAGAATGGCTCTGGCAGCGCGTCTCCTGACAACTCTCCTGGCAATGTTTCGGTCAGTGCTCAGGCCTTGCGCACAAATGCCGGCGTGAGTTCCTGCCACGAACGCACGCCCACCTGCTGCATGCCGGCCACCATCTCGGTGCGCAGCAATTCGAGCACGCGCTCCACGCCGGGCTGGCCAAATGCGCCGAGGCCCCACAGGTAGGGCCGCCCGATGCACACCGCGTTCGCGCCCAGTGCCATCGCCTTGATGATGTCGCTGCCGCGGCGGATGCCGCCATCGAACAGGATTGCCATCTTGCCGCCGACCGCATCGACTACTTCGGGCAGCGAGTCGAGCGAGGCGGCACCATTGTCTTCACTGCGGCCGCCGTGATTCGACACCAGAATGCCATCGACGCCATTGAGCAGCGCCATGCGCGCATCTTCATGCGTGAGGATGCCCTTGAGGACGATCTTCATTTTGCTGATCTGCCGCACCTTGGCGATGAAGTCCCAGGTCATGTTGGCCGATTGCAGATTGGGTACGTCGGCCATGTCGATGCCGTCATAGTTGGGGCGGCGGCGCACCTGATTTTGCACACCGGGTACGTGGCACACCGCGCATTCACGCGGGTCGGTGCGGCGCAGGCGCAAAAAAGTTTCCTGGTTGCGCCCACCGAGACGATCGACCGTGATCATCAGCACCGGACAGCCGGCCGCTTCGACGCGCTTGATGATCGCCTCCGCCACGCGCCACACCGGCGACGCATAGAGCTGGTACCACACCGGCCCGCCCTTGGCCGCAATCATGTCTTCAATCGAGGTCGTGCCTGAAGTCGAGAGCACGTTGAGATGGTTCTTCGCCCTGCACGCCTTGGCCACGGCGATTTCGCCGTCAGCATGAAAGGCCTTGTTGCCGCCGGTGGGCGCGACGATGATCGGCGTCTCCCATTTCGCGCCAAGCAATTCAATCGAGGGATCCACACGGCTCACATCATTGAGCCGGCGCGGGCGCAACTTGATGCGCGTGAACGCCTCACGATTGGCGCGCAGCGTGGTCTCGTCATCGATGCCCGAGGCCAGGTAGCCGAAATGCGCGGGCGGCACGTTGACCCGCGCCACCGGTTCGAAGTCGAACACATTGATCGCATCGCGCGGCGTCTTGATCAACTCCTGCAAATTGGCCGGCGCCCATTGCATCGGGTCGGGCAGCTTTGACGGCGTCTCGGCGGCAAAGGTCGAGAGTGCAGGCGAGGCGGCGAGCGGGCTGGCGGCGAGCCACTGCAAAAATTGGCGGCGGCTTTCAGTGTTGGCTTGGGTCATGACTCCCTCCCGAAAAGACGGCCGCAGCACAGTGATCGCGCGCGCGGACGATGCGGCATGTTAGCCGGAGTCCACTTGGGGCAGGTGCCTCCCCCGGCGCGTGTCAGACGTTGAAGCGAAAGTGCATCACATCACCATCCTTGACGATGTACTCCTTGCCCTCCAGGCGCATCTTGCCCTTGTCCTTCGCGCCCTGCTCGCCATTGAGGGCGATGTAATCGTCATAGGCGATCACTTCGGCGCGGATGAAGCCTTTTTCAAAATCGGTGTGAATCGCGCCCGCCGACTCGGGGGCGGTGGCGCCCACTTTGATGGTCCAGGCGCGCACTTCTTTTTCACCCGCAGTGAAATAGGTTTGCAGGCCGAGCAATGAGAAACCCGCGCGGATCACGCGATTGAGGCCCGCTTCGGTCATGCCCATCTCCTTGAGGAAGTCGAGCTTGTCGGCATCGTCCAGCGCGGAGATTTCGGCTTCGATGGCGCAACTCACCGCGACCACCACCGCGTTTTCCGCCTTGGCATGCGCGGCCACTTTGTCGAGCATCGGGTTGTTGGTGAAGCCGTTCTCGGCGACGTTGGCTACATACATGGTCGGCTTGGCGGTGAGCAGGAATAGCGGGCGCACCACCAGTTGTTCTTCCTTGCTCAGCGCCACGCTGCGCGCGGGTCTGGCTTCATTGAGCACCGGTTGAATCTTGTCGAGCACGGCGACGATGCGTGCGGCCTCCTTGTCGCCGCCCGAG
>JANNCZ010000279.1:0-1532 GCA_031387185.1 Burkholderiales bacterium | reverse complement strand
CCGTTACGCCGCAGTGCGCAGGTAAAGCAGCGACGGCATCCGCGCGTGGATCGGCGTGTGCCGCACGCCCTGTGGTGCAAAGTGAAAATCGCCGGCGCGCGCAATCGTGCCATCGATATCGATCTCGCCTTCGACGACGAGACATTCTTCGTGATGTGCGTGATCGTGCGGCGGTATCACCGCACCGGTTTGCATGCGCAGCAAAAACGCAAAAGTGCCAGCGCGGCGGAACAGTACCTGTCTCTCAATGCCGGGTGCAAATGCCTTCCATGGCGCCATGTGCGCGTCGATGGTGACCGGCTGCTGCGGGGCGTCCAGCGCGTGCGTGGGTTCAGCAGCACGCTGATGCCGCGCAGTTGCAGCGGCGGCCGCTTGAACCGGCGCCGTGCGCGCCATCAATTGTTTGAGCATGCGTGCTCTGATGCGGCGAGGCGGCTCGATGGGCTTGAGCGCTTGCAACAACGCGTGATCAAGCGCGGCGTCGATGACCGGCGCGGCGTTTGCGGGAGGGGGCTTGATGTGTTTCATGTGGTTTCCAACGCAGCGCGCAAGGTTTGTAGCGCACGGCGAACGTGGGTCTTGACGGTGCCCAGCGGCAGGCGCGTATGCGTGGCGATTTCGCTGTGGGTCAAGCCCTGAAAAAAAGCGAGTGCGAGCAATTGGCGCTGTACCGCCGGCAGGGCAGCGAGCGCAGCATGCAGGGCGCCATGTTCCTGCACCGCAGCAAGCAGGTTACGCGGGTCGTTCTCGTCTATTGCTTCAGCCAGCAGTTCTGGTTCGGCGTGGCTCTCGGCCGGGTCGACGCGGCGCAACTGGTCGAGTGCGCGCGAGCGCGTCATCACCATCAACCAGGCGAGCGGATGGCCGCGCTCCGCACTGAAGGTCGCTGCATTCTTCCAGACCTGCAGGTAGACATCGCCGCTGATTTCCTCGGCCAGCGCTTCGGAGCGCGCGATGCGCAAGGCGAGGCCGTAGACGCGGCCGACGGTCGCATCATAAAACGTGGAGAGCGCGCGATGGTCCTGTTTTGCGATGCGGGCGAGCAGGGCAACCAAATCAGCGATGTCGGCACCACTGGCATCTCGCGCGGGCCGCGCGGGCACTGCTTTCGGACTGGCGGCACCGGCGGTGGGCATGTGTGGCAGTTTAACAAACGGGCTTGCGCACCCATCGAGAGTCCTGCGCGCGGTGCGTCCCGGCATCGGCTGCGCAATGGTGTGCATCATGTTGAATCTCCTCCATGGTTGGTCCGGCGACGCATGGCGCCGGGCGCGGGCCGCGGAACACGATTCCACCGCAACTTAAGTCGGCACTTTCCCCGCACGCGGTTACTACGCACGGGCCGGAACACCGGCTGTGTCCCGGCGATACCGGACGTATTTACAGCCAATGCTTGACATTGGTCAAGCACTATCCGGTGTGCTTGCGTAGCATGCCGGTTCGGATGCGAGTCCGAACCCTACACCCAGGGTAACTGCGCGTAACCCGGCACGTTCAACGCTGTAATCAGTCCTGCCAAATCCACCAGAAGA
>JANNCZ010000274.1:0-7032 GCA_031387185.1 Burkholderiales bacterium | reverse complement strand
AAAGGCCTGCTCGGGAGCATTCATCGCGCTCATCCCTGTATCGGTGAGCCGCTACTCTAACAAACTGAGCAGCGAGTTGCGTGGCCAGTGGTGTATCAAACCGGTGTATCAAACTGGTGTATCAAATGGGCGGCGCACTGGTGACCTTGCAGTATGATCCTTTGCCGTTATTGCGTAGTTGAAGTTTTTGCAACAACGAGCCACAACAATGCCGACTTGCTACGGTGGCCGGTTTATCCCGAGGAGATTCTGATGCACCCCCCGATTCGCCGCCTTTACCAGCGCCTGCTAGCCAGCGCCGCCCTTTGTGTGTTGAGTGGTGCTGCCCTTGGGCAGCAAACCCTTCAAGTCAACGTCTTCCCCGGCGGTTTCAACTGGCCGATCTGGGTCGCGCAGGAGCGCGGCATGTTTGCGAAGAACGGCGTTGACCCCAAGATCATCCTCACGCCCAATTCAGTCGCTCAACTAACTGGCCTGATTGACGGCAAGTTCGATATCGCGATGACGGCGATTGACAACCTGATCGCCTATCGCGAAGGCCAGGGCGAAGCCAAGGTTGATGGCCCCGACCTCATTGCCGTGATGGGCGCGGACAACGGCTTTTTGAGACTGGTTGCGGTGCCCGAAGTGAAGACCTATGCCGACTTGAAAGGCAAGACGGTGTCGGTTGATGCCCGCACTACCGGCTATGCATTCGTGCTGTTTGAAATGCTTGAGCGTGCCGGGCTCAAAGAGCCGGCCTATCAGGTCGAGCGCGCGGGCGGTGTGCTGCAGCGCTTTCAGCAACTGCTGGAGAAGAAGCACGCCGCAACACTGCTGCTCTCCCCGTTTGAAGTGCAAGCCGAGGCCAGGGGCTTCAATCGTCTCGGCGACGGGCTGGCCACATTGAAGACGTATCAGGGCTTGGTGGCCGGTGTGCGCCAGTCGTGGGCGAATCAAAATCGCAAGGCAGTGACGGGTTACATCAAGGCATATGTCGAGGGCGTTGATTGGCTCTATGACCCGGCCAATCGTGATGCCGCCATCGCCATCTTCCTGAAAAATCTGCCGCAAGCTGGGCAGCAGGGCGCAGAAGCGTCGTATCGCATCTTGCTCAATCCGAACGAAGGCTTCCAGAAAAAGGGCCAGATTGATCTCGAAGGCGTGCGCACTGCGCTCGAACTGCGCACCAAGTGGTCAGAGTCGAAAAAGCCACTCAACGATCCGGCCAAATACTACGATGGCAGCTTTCACCGCGAGGCTCTTGGCCGATAACTCCTTTGGCCGGTAGCCCCCTCTGCCGATAGTTCGCGCACGAGTTTCGACTGCCCCTCAATTTGCCCAATGGAAAAACATCATGAAATTCAAGTTCCACCATCTGAACCTGTGTACCGATGGCCTGCCCAAGCTGACCAAGTTTTATCAAACCCTGTTCGACCTCGGCACCATCCGCGACGAAGAACACACGCGCGTCAATGCGGACAGTGACCGCTCCGGCTACAACGGCAAAGTCGACTTTTTGACCGATGGCGCGATCGAGTTTCATTGGGCCGAGCGCGATGTCGACACTGGCTTCAAGATGAAGCAGTTCGTCAACCCGATGTCACGTGGCCATTTTTGTTTTCGCACGGATGACATCAAAGGCTTCATGCGCAAGTGCGATGAACTGGGTATTCGCTATTCGGACTACGGCAAGTGGGCGATTGCCGGGTGGCATCAGGTGTTTCTGCAAGACCCGGACGGCAATGTCGTTGAAGTCCATCAGCCAAACATGTTCTGACACGCTGTTTTACCCACCGCGAGAAGCGCTGACCGCTATCCGCACAGGAGACTTCATGACGATTCATCACGCGTTGCTGAGCGCCGGTTTCGCCGCCGCACTGGCCCTGACCCCTGCGCTTGTTTGCGCGCAGGAAAAATTCAAGATCGGTGTCATCAGCACCATGTCGGGGCCGGCCGGCACTTTTGGCATCGAGACCCTGGCAGGCATCAATCTCGGCGTCAAGCGCGGCAACGGCGCGCTCGGTGGCGTGCCGGTCGACGTGGTGACGGGCGATGACCAAACCCGTCCGGAGATCGGCAAGCAGCTCGCCGAAAAAATGATGCAGCAGGACCGCGTCAACATCATTACCGGCACCATTTTCGGTCAGGTGATTCTGGCAGCGGCCCCGGCGGCGTTTGCCAGCAAGACGGTGTTTTTGAGTCCGCTGGCCGGGCCGTCCGATTACGCCGGGGCCAATTGCAGCCGCTATTTCTTCAGCGTGGGTTATCAGTCCGACAATCCGCACGAGATGATGGCCAAGTTTTTGACCGAGAAAAAATACAAAAACGTCTACGTGGTGGTGCCCAATTTTCCGGCTGGCAAGGATGCCGTCGCCGGATTGAAACGCTTTTACAAGGAGCCGCTTGCCGGTGAGGTCTACACCACCATGAACCAATTGGATTACGCGGGCGAAATCGCCGCAATCCAGGCGCGCAAACCGGAATCGGTCTACATCTTTTTGCCGGGCGGCATGGGCATCAACTTCATCAAGCAATACAAGCTGGCCGGTATGTCGAAAATTGCGCCGTTGATCGGCCCCAACTTCGCATTCGAAGAAGACATCCTGCGCGCAGTCAGTGACGCGGCGCTCGGCAGTCTCAACGCCTCGCACTGGGCCAACGACACCGCAAACCCGGAGAACAAGGCTTTCATCGCCGCATTTGAGGCCGAGCACAAGCGCCTGCCGAGTGCCTACGCGGCGATGGGTTATGAGGTCACACAGTTACTGGCCGCCGCGCTGCCACTGCTCAAAGGCAATTTGCAGGACAAGGAAGCGCTGGTCAAGGCGCTTGAGACTGCCAAGTTCAAATCAATTCGCGGCAACTTCAAATTCAACCGTAATCACATGCCGATCCAGGATTGGGTAATGCGCGCGGTGGTGCGCGACGATCAGGGGCGCGTGACCAACAAGACCGTGGACCGCATCGCCACCGGGCATACCGATGCCTATGCCTCAGCGTGCAACATGGCCGCAGCACAGTAACGGCCACGCAGCAGCACAAGTGGCCACGCAGCAGCGCAGGCGGCCACGCAGCAGCACAGGCGGCCACGCAGCAGCACAGGCGGCGTCCTTTCGATCTCTCCAACAACTTTCCAGGAACATCAATGAGCGCTTCATTTCGCCTGCTCACTTACTCGCGTGACGGCAAACCAGTGGGCGCGGTCTGGGTCAATGGACGCGTGTTCGATCTGGCGCAAGTGCTGCCCGCCACGCCCACGGTGCTCGATGCTCTGACCGATTGGGCGCAGGCGCACGTGGCTCTCAAAGCCTTCGCAACGGATGCCGCGCGCCACCAGGCCACCGTCCCCAGCCGCACGCTCGACAGTCTCACTTTGCTCGCCCCGGTGCTCTATCCCAACGGCATTTATTGCGCCGGCGCCAACTACCACGACCACATGGCCGAAATGGCGCGCGCCTTCAATCTGCCGCCGGCTCCCGACCCGCACGAGGCGGGCCTGTCACCCTGGTGCTTTATCAAGACACCTCGCAACACCCTCGCGGGCCACGGCGCGGTGATCAAGCTGCCGGCCTGGTCGAAAACCGTAGACTGGGAAATTGAAGCCGCACTGGTGATCGGGCGCACCTGCAAGGACGTGGATGAGAAGCATGCACTCGACTACGTAGCCGGCTACAGCATTGCCAACGACATTTCCGCGCGCGACCATTTGCGCCGTCAGGGGGTCAAGCCCAACTCGGGCTCGCCAATGGAATACGACTGGGTGAGCCACAAAAACTGGGACGGCTCATGCCCGATGGGGCCGTGGATCGTACCCAAGGAAGACATCGCCGACCCCAACAACATGGCGCTCAAGCTGTGGGTCAACGACACCCTGATGCAAGACTCCAGCACCAGCCAGATCATTTTCAACGATGCGGAGTTGATTTCCTTCCTCTCGAAACGTCTCACGCTGTATCCGGGCGACATCATCATCACCGGCACGCCGGCCGGTGTCGGCACGCCGCGCGGCATCTTTCTCAAACCCGGTGACGTCGTGCGATGTGAGATCGCAGGCGTCGGTACCCTCATCAATACGATGGCCTGAGCCGGGGATTGAACATGGCGTACAGCGTCACCCTGCAGCCGTCCGGACACCGCTTCGAGGTACCCGAGGGCAAGAGCATTCTCGCGGCCGGGCTGGATGCCGGCAATTTCATGCCCTACTCGTGCAAGCAGGGCGTGTGCAACTCGTGCAAGGGCCACATCGTTGCGGGGCGGGTGGACTATGGGGACTCACACCCTGCGTACTTCAGCGAAGCAGACCGCGCAGCGGGGTTTGCGCTGCTGTGCCAGTCCAGGCCGCTCACCGATTGCGTGATTGCAGTCAAAGAAATTGAGGGCATCGCCGGCATCAAACCCAAGATCGTCCCCTGCCGCGCGACCGATCTCAAGCTGCTTGCGCCCGATGTGATGCACCTGCGCGTGCGCCTGCCGATGAACGAGAACATGCTGTTCATCTCGGGGCAGTTTGTGGACTTCCTGTTCAAGGACGGCAGCCGCCGCAGCTATTCGATTGCCAACACGCACACGGTCGAAGGGGTGCGCGCGCTGGAATTCCATATTCGCCATCTGCCCGGCGGCGCGTTTACCGACAAGCTGTTTGGCGGCGGCGTCAAAGCCGGTGAGGTGATGCGCTTCGAGGGGCCGCTCGGCAGTTTCTACCTGCGCGATTCGGTCAAGCCCGCCGTGTTCGTCGCCAGCGGCACCGGCTTCGGCCCGATCAAGGCGATGCTCGAATTCGCCCTCACGCATGGTGATACGCGCCCAATGACGCTCTACTGGGGCTGCCGCAGCAAACGTGATCTGTATCTGTTGGACTTGCCGCAACAATGGGCGCGCGCCTATCCCAACTTCACTTTTGTGCCGGTGCTCTCCGAACCACAGCCTGACGACGGCTGGAGCGGACGCGCCGGCTTTGTTCACCGCGCAGTGCTCGACGACTTCGCCGATTTGTCCGGCCACCAAGTCTACGCCTGCGGTGCGCCGGTGGTGGTGGCGTCGGCGCGACGTGATTTCATTGCGCAACGCGCGCTGCCCGAAGACGAATTTTTTGCCGACTCTTTCCTCACTGCGGCCGATGTGCCGCAAGCTTCCCAACCCGTTGCTGCGTAAATCAAGGAGCCGCCCCATGATCCCCGCCATTGAAAACGCCGCCTTTCCGCCGCCCAACACGGGGTCGATCGTCAAGCCCTATGTGATGTCGCACGGCACGCTGGAGGTCTACAACCTCAAGGCCTCGCGCAAGTTCTACGAAGAGTTTCTCGGCCTCGAATGCGTGCGCCATGCCATCCCCGCGATGGCGGTGCGCTGCGGCATGAAGTTCCACATCATCTGCGTCGAAGTCGGCCAGCAATTAAAGCCCGTCAACCTGCTCAACCACTGGGGGGTCGATGTCGGCTCGCGCGCCGAAGTGGACCGCGTCTGGAAAGCGGCCGATGATCTCAAGGGGCAATACGGCATCCGTAAAGTCATGCCGATTGCCGATCAGCACGGCGTCTACTCGTTTTATCTCGTCGATCTCGATCACAACTGGTGGGAGATTCAATCTTACGAAGGCTTCCAGCACGACGATCTGTTTGAGTTCGGCGACCGCTTTTCGATGGATCAAGCCACCACCAGCGCGGAAGTGCAGGGAATCAAGGCGGCAGAGTAGGGGCACACCCGCCGCGATCCCTTGCCGCACCTCGGCCGGAAGGTTTTCGCGCGCAAGCTGAAATCCGATTTAGCTGCGATGCGATGCTTATTTTTGTTGACGCGTCATCATAATATGCGTACCCTCGCCGGTATGACAATGCGCGTCCGAACCCAAAACACTCCCGCCAGCACCAGTCCGCGTGCAGGCCGCCCGCGCGTGAGCCGCTTGTCGCGTGCCGAGCAGTTGCGCGCGGCCAAACACGCCCAGCGCCAGCGCGAACGCGAGGCCGGATTGGTACAAGCACGCTTGCGCCTGCCCGCGCCATTGGCGGAGCAACTCGCGTTTGCCGCACAGCAACCGGGCTTTGAGGCTGCGCTATCGGGCTTTCTCGACCATGAAACCGTGGAGGCCGCGCGCTATCCGCAGCTCAAACTGTTGTGCTGGAACCGCCGCTCGCCGCTGCTTTCCGCAGCCGATGCGTGGAGCCTGTACGAACGCAACTGGCGCTTCATTGACACCGGGCAATTTGACGCTGCCGAGCGCGCGTTGATCGACCGTCTGGCCTTGCGCTTTGGCATGCCGGGGCCGCGTGGCTGAGTACCGGCGTCCGCGCCATCGCACCGTGGCGCGCATTCTCGCCGCGCTTGACGCCACGGTGTTGACGCAAAGCCGTTGCTGCTTCGGCGGCGGCACGCGTATCGCACTCGAACTCGATGAATACCGCGAGTCCGAAGACATTGATTTTCTGTGTTCCGATCTGGCCGGTTATCGCGCCCTGCGCAACGGCATTGGCGAGCGCTCGCTCGGCGCCATTTTGCCTGCCTGGCCCGCCGGCATGGCGCTGCTGCGCGACGTGCGCGCTGATCAATACGGCATCCGCACCGTGATCGGTATTGACGGCGAACCGGTGAAGTTTGAAATCATTCTCGAAGCGCGCATTGCACTTGCGCCGGTGCAGCACAAAAAATTCACCGTGCCCGTCCTCGACCGGGCGAGTTGCTTTGCCGAAAAATGGCTGGCCAACGCCGACCGCTGGAATGACAGCGCGGTGTTGAGCCGCGATGCCGTCGACCTGGCATTCATGCTTCAGGCCTGGAAGCCGGATGAGGCGCTCGCAGGAGCCGCTCTCGCGGCGGTGGCCTACGGCGCGGCGATCCGGCAAAGCGCTCTGAACGCGTGCGCCAAGTTGCGCGACGATGTCGCATATCGAAAGCGTTGTATTGCCAACCTCGCCATCGGTGACACCAGGACGCTGACCGCCGGGCTGCGCAAGCTCGAAAAGCTGTCTCAGGCAATGCCCTGAGACCCCCTCCTGGAGCGGCTCTCAGGGCGCATGCGCCTGAAACCCTTGGTAGAAGCCGTTCTCCATGGCAAGG
>JANNCZ010000247.1:0-6602 GCA_031387185.1 Burkholderiales bacterium | reverse complement strand
GGTTTTACGCAGGCGCGCAGGGTCTCGGAGATGCGAGGGATCAAGGAATTTATGGCCGAGGGTGCGCTTCTTGGGCAGTTATGGATGGAAGGGCATTTCGAAGTGGGCGATCCCCTCAGCAATGCCGGGGCGGAAAAGCGCCCGTCAGCGGTCAAAAAACCCAATGCCCGCTGATCCATGCATATCGAATTTTTTCTTGAAGAACCGTCGGCCGAAGCATTCCTGCAGGGAATGCTTCAAAAACTGCTGCCTGCCGGGGTCACGTCGAGTTTTATCGTGTTTCAGGGCAAGCACGATTTGCTCGCCAATCTCAAGCCTCGCCTCAAGGCCTATCGCAACTGGATTCCAGACGATTACAAAATAGTGGTGCTGGTCGATGAGGACCGGCAGGACTGTCAACAACTCAAGGCGAAGCTGGAAGCTGCCGCCAAGGCTGCCGGGCTTGCCACGAAAACGCACCCCAAGCAGGGTTCATTTGTCGTTTTGAACAGGATCGCGATTGAGGAACTGGAGGCATGGTTCTTCGGCGATGTCGCGGCGTTGGCTCAGGCATATCCTGGAGTTTCACCTACGCTCGGTAAGACAGCTCCCTACCGCGACCCTGACGCCATCGCGGGTGGAACTTGGGAAGCGCTGCAGCGGGTTTTGCAAAAAGCGGGCTATTTCGGCGGGGGCTTGCCAAAGATTGAGGTGGCTCGCGAAATGGCTAAACATATGGACCCTGCCCACAATACCTCTGCGAGTTTTGGTCATTTCGTGCAGGGTCTTGCGGCACTTTGAGCGCTGAATGCCAGCACTCAATGAATCCATCGTCGAAAATGCTGCGCTCTCGTGGTTCTGCGAGTTGGGCTATGCCACACTGCGTCGCGAGACGAAAAGTCCGCGTCCGCCAGCCCGGTACTCGCGACAATTCTCGCGACAAAGTGTCGTGAGCGACGGCGTGCCGAACCAGGCAATTCCGGCAGTATCCGGACATTTTGTCCGGATGACCCGAAACCTCATGCAGGTTGGGATGCTGGAATCTACGGGCGGGCGTGGTGCTGTTTACCACTTGCCTGGGGAGACAATTCCGACGCCGGACGATGTGTTCGGTCCGCCCGCCAAAATTTCGGTAGCCAGCTCCCCGGATTTGGACGTTGGTGCGAGAAAAGTTAGTGCTAGCTCTCCCATTTTGGCGGCGAGCTTACCGAATTTGGCGCGGAGCTTACCGAATTTGGAGTCGATCTCCCCGAATTTGGAAGAAAAGCGGGATGCCAACGGTTGCCTGATGGCGGACTTGCTGGCGTTGCCGATTATCGATGACCTGAGCTCCATATCGTCGAGTTTGCGCACGCGCCTGGAAGAAATGGCGGTCGAGCCGCGCACGAAGCGCAAGATAGGCCGCGATCCCCTGAGGGCCGTGATCTTGCAGTTATGCGCACAACATTTTGTCACCCTGCGGTGCCTTGCCACGCTTGTGAACCGGAAGCCGGGAACGCTGCGCGACCAATATCTGAATCAACTGGTTCGGGAACGAAAACTGACCCTTGCTTTTCCGACGACGCCAACCCATGAGCGGCAAGCCTACTGCGCGTCATCGACGCTTTCAGCATGAAAAATCCTCTCCGCAACATGAGCAAAAACAAACCCACTCCCAGTGGTCGCGCCTCAAAAAAAACCGGAGTCACCCTGGTTCGCTCGTCGGCGGCGGAATACCTCACCTTTGTCGCGGCCAGCGGCCAGGGTGGCGTCGAAACTGTTTACGTCGATGAAAACGTCTGGCTCAGCCAGAAAATGATGGGGCTGCTCTACGCTGTGGAAACCCACACCGTGAATTACCACGTCAAAAAAGTCTTCGACGACGGCGAATTGGAGGCGGGTTCAGTTATTCGAAATTTTCGAATAACTGCCGCCGACGGCAAAACCTACGACACCGGGCACTACAACCTCTCCGCGATCATCGCCGTTGGCTACAAGGTGAACTCCGAGCGCGCGGTGCAGTTCCGCAAGTGGGCCACGGGCATCATCGAGTCCTTCACGATCAAGGGCTTTGCGATGGATGACGAGCGTCTGAAAAACGACGGCTCCATCCTCGGCAAAAAATATTTTGAGGAACAGCTCCAGCGCATCCGCGAAATCCGGCTGAGTGAGCGCAAGTTCTACCAGAAGATCACCGACATCTACGCGACCTCCGTTGATTACGACGTCACTGCTGCTGCCACGAAGCGCTTCTTTGCCACCGTGCAGAACAAGCTGCATTGGGCCATCCACGGCCAGACGGCGGCGGAAGTCATCCTCTCCCGCGCCGATGCCACCAAGGAGCGCATGGGGCTGACGGCTTGGAAGGATGCGCCCAAGGGGAAAATCCAGAAGTTCGATGTCAGCGTGGCGAAGAACTACCTCACTGAAGACGAGATGGCGCAGCTCCAGCGTCTCGTCTCGGCCTATCTGGATTTGGCCGAAGACATGGCGCTGCGGCAGATTCCCATAACCATGCAGGACTGGGAAACCCGCCTCAACCGCTTCATCGCCGCGACCGACCGGGAAACTCTGCAGGATGCCGGCAAGGTCACGGCTGAAATCGCCCAGGCCCACGCCGAAAGCGAGTTTGAAAAATACCGCATCGTGCAGGACCGGCTGTTCGAGTCGGATTTTGACCGGCTGATTAAGGATCTGCCGCCGGAAGGCGACAAAGCATGAGCCTCAACGAATCCATCGTCGAAGACGCCGCCCTCGAATGGTTCGGTGAGTTGGGCTATTCGGTTGGTCACTGGCCGGAGATGGCGCCTGGCGAACCGGCGGCGGAGCGGGAGTCGTTTGGCGATGTAGTGCTGGCGCAGACGGAGTTGCTGTCGGCGATGTGGGCTGAGGCGTAGGCGGGAAAGCATTGGTGGGTGCGGGTTGCGCGGAGATGATGCGCTAAAACCCGCTTCCACCAACGGTTTCAAGGCGATGCGCAATAATCAAATGCGATGCCGCTCCACCAATTGCTTGGCGATGACCTGCCGCAGCACCTCGTTCGCGCCCTCACCAATACACATCAGCATCGCATCGCGGTAAAAGCGCTCGATCTCGTATTCGACCGCATAGCTGTACCCGCCAAATATGCGCATTGCTTCCTGGGCGCAGTGCGCGCCTGCCTCTGACCCGGCCAACTTGGCGACGGCCGCTTCGAGATCGCAACGCTCGCCGGCGTCGTACTTGCGCGCCGCCCGCTCGAGCAGCCCCTTCGCGCCTTCGACCATGGTCACCATGTCGGCCAGCTTCAATTGAATCGCCTGATGCTGGCAGATCGGCTTGCCGAAGGCGCTGCGCTCCTGCGCGTAACGAAGCGCCATCTTCAGGGCACCTTCGGCAATGCCGGTGCCGCGCGCGCCAACATTGATGCGGCCGAGCTCCAGGCCACCGGCGGTTTGCGCAAAGCCCTGGCCCTCGACGCCGCCCAGCAGATTCGCCTTCGGCACGCGGTAGTTGTCGAAGTGCAGCTCGCAGGTGTCGATCGCGCGATAGCCCATTTTCTGGATTTTGCCGGCCACGTTGTAGCCCGGGCCTTTTTCCGCAATCAACAGACTCATGCCTTTGTGGCGTGGTTGCGCATCCGGATCGGTCTTGACCAGCAGCAGCGTGAAGTGGCCATGCAGGCTGTTGGTGATCCAGATCTTGCCGCCGTTGACCACGTAGTCGTCGCCGTCCAGTTTTGCGCGGGTGCGAATGGCTTGCAAGTCGGAACCGGCGTTCGGTTCCGTCAGACCAATGCTGGCGCGCAGCTCGCCCGTCGCCATGCGCGGCAGGTAGCGGCGCTTTTGATCTTCGGTGCCGAAGCGCTCAATCGCTGCCGCGACGATCAGGTGCGAATTGAAAATGCCCGACGGCGCCATCCAGATCGCAGCCACCTTGATGACGATCTGCGCATAGGTCCAGGCCGAGAGGCCGAGGCCGCCGTACGCCTCGCCGATGGTGGCGCCGAACAGCCCGAGCGACTTCATTTGTTCGACGATGTCGTGCGGGTACTCATCGGCAAGGTCAAATTTGCGCGCCACCGGCCGTAGCTCTTTTTCGGCCCAAATGTCGATGGCGTCGACGAAGGCCTGCTGGTCGTCTGCCATGTGGCCAGTGCCACCGTTATCGCCGCCGCTGCTGCCCATGCTCGTGTGCCCCGCTGAGTCACCTGCGGTGCCGCCCGCAGTGTCACCCGCGGTGCCGCTCTGAATGCCGTCGCTCATACATCGCTCCTGTTGCCTGTGCCCGATCTGTTCAGTAATTGCATTTGTCTTCCACGCTGTGACCGCGTTTGGCGATCAGGATGGTGCGGTTGAAAGTGCAGACCTCCGTGCCATCCTGATTCACCCCGGCGGTATACACCGTCACCAAACCCGCCGTCGGGCGCGATTTTGACTCGCGCTTGTCCAGCACTGTCGAGCTTGCATAGAGAGTGTCACCGGCGAACACCGGGTGGGTCAGCTTGATGTCGGTCCAGCCGAGGTTGGCAATCGCCTTCTGGCTCACGTCGGTCACGCTCATGCCGACGATCACCGCCACCGTGAACGGGCTGGCGACAATGCATTTGCCAAATTCACTCGCCTTGGCATACTCGGCATCGAAATGCAGCGGATGGTTGTTCATCGTCAACAGCGTAAACCAGGTGTTGTCGGCTTCACTGATGGTGCGCCCCGGGCGATGCTCGTAGACATCGCCAGTTGTGAAGTCTTCGTAATAGCGGCCAAAGGTTTCGCGATAGCGCTGCGGGCCGATTTGTTTGACGCCTTGAACCACGGTGGTCTCCTTGGCTGTGATGCGGGCGTTGCCCCGGCAGGCCCGCGTGATATTGTTTGCACATCATCGTACATCAGCATCACCAATCTCGATTGACGGCGGACGGTGACACCGTGTTGATGGCGGTCGACGGCACCATGCCAGTCAAAACCGGAAAGGTACGCGCATGCATTTCACCAACCTTGGCAACGAGCGGTCGAGCCATCGACGTGGCGTGATCGCCGCCACTGCATCGGCAGCGCTGCTGGCACTGGCCGCCTCCTTGTCCGCGCAGGCCCAGCAGGACTACCCCTCCCGCCCGGTGCGCGTGGTGATTGGCTTTCCGCCGGGGCAGGCGACCGATGTGCTCGGTCGCGCAGTCGCGCTCAAACTTCAGGACGCGTTGGGCCAACAGTTCTTTGTTGACAACAAACCAGGTGCCGCCGGCATCATCGGCACCCAGGCGGCACTGGCGGCGCCCGCCGATGGCTACACGCTTCTTGCAACTTCCTCCGGGCCGATGGCGGTCAACCCCGGTCTCTATTCCAAGCTGCCCTACGAGCCGCTGAAGGATTTCACGCCGGTGGCAGGCATTGCCATCGTGCCCTTGATCCTCGTGGCCAACAACAACTTTGGCGCGTCTAATGTGAAAGACTTGGTGACACTGGCCAAAGCGAAACCGGGCGCAATCAACTTCGCTTCCGGTGGCATCGGCGTCACCAATCATCTGGTGATGGAAATGTTCAGCGGCGTGGCCGGCGTGAAGATGACGCATGTGCCTTACAAAGGCGGGCCGCCGGCGTTGACTGATTTGATTGCCGGGCAGGTCAGCGTCATGTTCGAAACCTCGGTGGCGGTGTTGCCCTTCATCAAGCAGGGGCGCATGAAGCCGCTGGCAGTGAGCACCGCCAGCCGCATTTCGGCCGCGCCCGAGTTGCCGACGGTGGCAGAGCAGGGCTACCCCGGCTTTAGCGGCGTGCCGTGGGTGGTGTTGATGGCACCGGCGCGTACCCCGCCTGCGATTGTTGCCAAACTCAATGCCGAGGCCAACCGCGCACTGGCCACCAAAGAAATGCGCGACTCGTTCGTCGCACAGGGCGTCGAGACCATGTTGATGAGTCCGGAAGAACTCGGCGCGTTCATGAAAAGCGAACTCGACAAGTGGACGCTGGCAGTCAAGGCCTCCGGCGCCAAGGCCGATTGATGATGGCTATGGCGGCTGTGCAATGAGTGCTCCGGACCGGATTGCCACGACGCTGGCTGCATTGGCGTACGGCTTGCGCGCCGAAGATGTGCCCGAGGCCGTATCGCTGCGCGCACGCCATTTGATTCTCGATGCCATCGGTTGCGCGCTTGCATCGCGGCGCGAGGACTACGCGGCACGCTTTCTTGCGGCGGCGCGTGCGCTGGCAGATGGGCTTGAAGATGCGGGCGTCACAAGTGGCACCTGCGTCACAAGTGGCACCAGCGTCACCAGCGGCGGCGGGCGCGGCCTGATCGGCTACACCGAGCGCCTGCCGTTGCGCGACAGCGCGATGATGAACGGCGTCCTCGCCCACGGCCTTGATTACGACGACACCCACATGGCCGGGGTGATCCATTTGACGGTAAGCGTGTTGCCCGCAGTATTGGCGGTAGGCGCTGCTCGCAGTGTCAGCGGCAGCGCGATGCTCACTGCCTACATTGCCGGGGTCGAAGCCGGCGCGCGCATTGCCAGCGTAGTCAAGAGCGGCTTGCATGCGCACGGCTTTCATCCCACCGGCGTGGTGGGCGCATTCGCCAGCGCGCTCGCAGCCGGCCGCGTGATGGGATTGGATGTGGATGCGCTGGTGCGTGCGCAGGGAATCGCGCTTTCGCTCGCCAGCGGCAGT
>JANNCZ010000245.1:0-2402 GCA_031387185.1 Burkholderiales bacterium | reverse complement strand
CAGCAGCGCCTTGGTGTAGGGGTGGCGCGGGCGGGAAAAAATGGCTTCAGCCGGCCCGCTCTCGATCACGCGGCCGAGGTACATCACCACCACGCGGTCGCACAAGAGGCGCACCACGTTAAGGTCGTGCGAGACGAACAGATACGACAAACCGCGCTCGCGCCGCAGCTTGGATAGCAATTGCAGGATGATCGCCTGCACCGATACGTCGAGTGCCGAAGTTGGTTCGTCGAGGATCAGCAACTCCGGCGCGGGCGCCAGCGCGCGCGCAATGCCGACGCGTGCCTTTTGCCCGCCCGAGAGTTGATGCGGAAAGCGCGACAGCAGTTCGGGCGGCAGGCCGACGCTGTCCGCGAGTTCACCGACCCGCTTGGCCAGATCGCCGCTGCTGCCCGCTCGCGTCAAAAGGCGAACCGGCTCGGCAATGCAATCGAACGCGGTGTAGCGCGGGTTCAGGCTGTCGGTCGGGTCCTGAAACACCATCTGAATCTTGGCGCGTTCGGGACGGCGCGCGAAGTCCTTGGCAGCGATGCCGCCGATGTCGCGCTCATTGAACACGATGGCGCCGTCGCTCGCATCGAGCAGACGCGTGACCAGACGCACCAGGGTTGATTTGCCGCAGCCTGATTCGCCGACCAGGCCCACGCTCTCGCCGCGTTCGATGCGAATCGACACGTCGTCCACGGCGTGCAGAAAAGGCCCCTTCGTGGTCTTGCCCACCAGAAAGCGCTTGTGCAGGCCGATGGTTTCGAGCAGCACCGGGTTCATGCCACTACCTCGACGGAGAACAGCGGCATCCGGTTCATGCGCTCGTCTCCACGGACGCCGCCTGATCCGCGATAGCCGGCTGGGTGGACGATGCCCCGGTCAACGGATGCCAGCACGCCACCGCATGCGCAGCCGTCGCGTCAATCCGCGGCAGCGGCTGATTGCACTGTGCGGTGGCGTTAAGACAGCGCTCGGAAAAGCGGCATGGCGGCAGATCATTGCGGCGCAGATCAGGCAGGTTGCCGGGGATCGAACTCAAGGAATCAAGCAGCGACTCGCGCGCCGGCGTCGCCCTGATCAGTTGCGCCGTATACGGATGGCGCGGTGCCGCGAACAACTCCGCCACCTGCGCCGACTCCGCCACATGCCCCGCATGCATCACCACGATGCGGTCGCAGTAGTCTGCCGCGAGACCGAGGTCATGGGTGATGAACAGGGTCGCCATCTGGTGTGCAGCGGCACGCTCCTTGATCAAATCCATGATGCCCGCTTGCGTGGTCACGTCCAGTCCGGTGGTCGGCTCGTCGGCCACCAGCAGAGCCGGTTTGCAGGCCAGCGCCAAGGCGATCATCACGCGCTGGCACATGCCGCCCGAGAGCTCGAACGGGTAAGCGTGATAGCGCCGCTCGGGATCGGGAATGTTGACCTGGCGCAGTGCTTCGACCGCGCGCGCGTGCAGTTCGATGCCGGGCACGGCGGCGTGGCGCTTCAAGACATCTTCAATCTGTCTGCCGACCTTGCGGATCGGGTTCAGTGCGGTGCGCGGATTCTGAAAAATCATCGACACTTCGCGGCCGCGAATGTCGGCGAGTTCACTCTCTTTGGCTTTCAACAAATCGAGGCCGCCAAACACTGCCGTGCCGCCGGTGATTCTGGCGGCGCGATCGGAGATGCCAAGCAGCGCGTAGGACAGCACCGACTTGCCCGAACCGCTCTCGCCCACCAGGCCGACGGTTTCGCCGCGATGGATTGCGAGGTTGATATCGGCCAGCGCATGCACGGTGCCCGAGCGGGTGCGAAATTCAAGCCCGAAGCCGCGCACATTGAGCAGCGGCACCGGCGAAATTGCGGTGGCAGAGTTCATGTGGGGCAACTCGTCTGCCCGGCGTGCAGCGGCACCGGCGCGATCGCAGTGACGGGATTCACGTGCGCCGCCTCGGATCAATCATGTCGCGCAGGCCATCACCGAGCAGGTTGAAGCAGAACACCGCCAGCATCAGCACCATGCCGGGAAAGAACGCCACCCACCATTCACCCGAGACAATGTAGGTCGCGCCTTCGGCGACCATGATGCCCCACTCGGGAATCGGCGGACGCACGCCCAGGCCGATGAACGATAGCCCGGCCGCGTTGAGAATCGCCCAGCCCATGTTAAGCGACACCTGCACCATGGCCGGTGGCAGGATGTTGGGAAAGATGTGGTGCGAGAGGATGCGCCAGTCGCTGTTGCCAGTGAGGCGCGCGGCTTCAACGAAGCCCGCATTGCGGCGGATGTTGGCTTCGGCGCGCGCCACGCGAATGTAGAACGGCAGGTTGATGATGGCGGTGGCGTAGACGATGTTGGCGACCGAGTTGCCGAGCGCCGCGACGATGCCCATCGCCAGCACGAACAGCGGAAAGGCCATGATGGTGTC
>JANNCZ010000186.1:0-16158 GCA_031387185.1 Burkholderiales bacterium | reverse complement strand
GGACATCCGCTCAGGCGTGCCGGTCACCGTTGATGTTTCTGGGGACCGCACCGGCCGTTTGATCGGCTATCGCGCAAAGAACCATGCTGGTCTCATCGACATTGACAGGGTGCGGCATTACGAAGTTGCGGATTTTTGGGATCCGGTATTTGCGCCGCGCCGCGGGGGGTTGGTACTCGACCCCGCTGATTTCTACATTCTCGCCTCCAGGGAGCCGGTGCGCGTTCCTCCATCGCATGCAGCAGAAATGATCGCCTACGACACACTTGTTGGGGAATTTCGAGTCCACTATGCCGGCTTCTTCGACCCCGGCTTCGGACACGCCGACGCAAACGGCGCCGGCTCGCGCGCCGTACTTGAAGTGCGTTCATACGAAGTGCCGTTTGTCATCGAACACGGTCAGACGGTGGGTCGTTTGACCTATGAAAGACTTACCGAACTGCCCAATCGGCTATATGGCGCGAGTTCGAAGTCAAACTATCAGGGGCAGGGAATTGCGTTGAGCAAGCACTTCATCACGGGCTCGACTCAAATTTAGGCAGCAGCATCCGCCCACGGTTGCACGATTTCGGTCGCGCCGCTGTTGACCCCGCCGGCCTGATCCACACCGCTGCGCATCACCGCCGACGGACAGGCGAACTTCATCGGCATGGTCTGCACGCGCGTCTGCTCGTAGTCAAACTCCTGGCCGAGTGCGGCGTGCGTGACGGCATCAAGCCGCGCGTCGCCGATCAAGACCGCACCTTCGGACGCGTCGATGCGCGGCGTGTGGAATGCAGTATCGAGGTCCATGCCGTAGTCGATGGCGAAAGACAACACCTGCGCCACCGCCGGCAAAATGCGCCGGCCGCCGGAAGCGCCTAACGCCAAGATCCGCTCTGGGAGCGGCTCTTGGGCCAATGATTTCATTTCACCCGCTCCCACCAAGGGTTTGCGGCCATCGACCTGCGCAGGAATGTGTGCGATCACCGGCGTGTAGTTGCACAGGCAGCGCTTGCCGCCGGCCAGTGAATTGGCTTTGCCTGGCTCGGGGTCGAACCACATGATGCCGTTGTTCATCAAAATGCCGCTCTCGGGCGTGACGAACTTGGAGCCGAAGATCGACAGCAGCGTCTGCGTCACTGCCGCCATGTTGCCCTCGGCATCAACGACGTTGAAGTGCGATGTGCAGGAAGGTGCGCGGTGCTCGGCACCCAACGAATCCGTTGGTGGATGCGTTCCTGTGGCGCGTTTGCCGTCGGCATCGCCCATGTCTTTCAGGCGTTCGCGATAGGCGGTTTGCAACGCGCGGCCATAGGCTGCATAAGCCGCAGCGTCAGGCACTGTGCCCGCCGCACTCCACTCCGCCAACAACCTCAGGGTATGCGCCAGCGTCGGCCCGGCGGTGAGTTCCGGCGTCGCATGCACGATGGCGTTGCGATACGGTATTGCCAGTGTCGCGCCGACACGCACGCGATACGCGGCGAGATCAGACGCACGCAATGCGCCGCCCGCCGCCGCCATCTCGCGCCCGATTTGCTGCGCGATGCTGCCTTCGTAAAACGCGCGTGGCCCTTGTGCCGCAAGGGTTTCGAGCGTCGTCGCATAGCGCGGACGCGGCAGCCGCACCTGCGCGCGGATGCCCCACATCGGCGTCGGCGGCAAGCCATCACGCAAAAAATCCGCTGCCGACGAGGGATAGCGCCGCAGGTCTGCTGCGCCCGAGGCAATGTTCTCGGTGGTGAACCAATCGACCAGCAAGCCTTCGCGCGCCAGTGCCGCAGCAGGAAGCACAAGGTCTTTCCAGGCGAGCTTCGCATAGCGCGTGAACGCCGCCTCCATGCCCGCCACCACACCCGGCACGGCGACCGCGCCGGGGCCATGCAGATTGCGGTCGTCCTTGACGCGCGGCCAGGGGAACAGATCGGACGCAGCGCCTTCACCGGTCATCGCGTAATCGGCTGCGTTCAAGCCCTGCGGCGCGCACATGCCAAAGTCGATCACCTCAAAGCGCTTCTCGCGGGCGCGATACAACACCATCGCCCCGCCGCCGCCGATGCCGCTCATCCAGGGTTCGAGCGCACCCAAGGCGAAGGAAGTGGCGATCACGGCGTCGATACAGTCACCGCCTTTCGCCAACACCGCTGCGCCAACTTCGGCAGCATGGCGGTGTTGCGCGGAGACGATGCCGTTGGATGAGACGACGGCGGGTTTACGAAAAGTTTGCGCGAGGCTGAAATTGTGGTTCATAGCGGCGCAAAAATGGACCAGGACGGTGGAACACCCTCACGGCTCTGGTGCCAGCGGCTGAAATTGATGACATTGGGATCGAGATAAACGGAGCCATCACGCAATTTGGTCGTGCCACCCAACGTGGTGGTGTAGGTCTCGGTGCGGCGGCTACCGGTCTCCTCGTTGACCTTGCTGCCAACATACGACCAATCCGGCTTTGCGTCCTGATGACCATTGAGAATTCCAAACATCACATGGGAAAACGCCACATCGCCGGAAGTCAAAAAACGATAGCAGGCAATGAGATGCCAGCCGCCATGACCATTGTGGCTCTCGCCGCCTTTGCCCGCGTTGATGGTGGTTTTGACTTCAAGTCCGACCCCGCGCTGGCGGTTCGCCTTCCTGTTAATCAAATCAGGATAGCGTTGATCGTGATTGTGTTTGTAGGGCGAGTGCTGATCCAGCGCGTTGGTAAGAATGTTGGATACCAGCCCGGAAAAATTGTTTCCCTGAATCAGGGGCTGAAGCGGCTGACCCACCTCTTCACGCAGATTGCGATTGATACGGTGAATGATCGACTGCGCAGCATTGAGCGCGGCCTCCACATGTGCAATGGTCAATCCTGCAGGCAGCGGCACACCTGCGCGAAAGTGCTTGCGGTTCACGGTTGGCGCGCCGGCTTCGCTCTCAGAATCCTCATAAGCGGCTGCTACCAGTGAGCGCAAAGTCACCCCCAGCGATCGGGCCAGCCCCTCAAGCACGCCTATGCTGAAATTCTCTTTGCCGGTTTCAACACCTGATAGATATTGATAACTAATGTCGGCCGCCGCCGCAAGCGACTCCAGCGTCAACCCTCTTTGCTCCCGTAGCGCCCTGATGCGCTGGCCGATGATTTTTTGTGCTTTACTCATGCGGACAGTCTAGGTTTTTTGCGCTTGACAGTCTTTCAACTAAAGACGAAAATTTAATCATGACGTTCCACCTTCATCTGGCAGATTGCTTCGAGTGGCTGGTAGAGCAGCCACTCAATAGCGTTCATGCGGTCTGCACCGATCCGCCCTACGGGGTGGTCGAGTTTTCCAAGAAGGAAATCGACAAGCTGCGCAATGGCAACAAAGGCGGGGTCTGGCGCATTCCACCCAAAATCGGCGGGATCGAACGTGATCCGCTGCCGCGCTTCACCACGCTGAACGCCCAAGACCGGGAAAACATCCGGCTTTATTTCAAGCGTTTTGGCGAGGCGCTCCTGCCCGTGCTCGCACCAGGTGGCCATGCGTTGGTAGCCGGCAACCCGATGCTGCAGCATTTGGTGCAGTCAGGCATGGGTGAAGCAGGGTTTGAGATACGCACGGCAATCATGCGTCTTTATCGCGGCTTTCGCGGTGGTGACCGGCCCAAACTCGCTGAGCAGGAGTTTCCCGATGTGTGCGTGACCCCGCGCGGTGCGTATGAGCCGTGGATGCTGTTTCGCAAACCCATTTCAGAGAAGACCGTCGCACAAAATTTGCGCGTGTGGGGAACCGGGGGGCTGCGGCGAGTCAGTTCCGATCAACCGTTTCCTGATGCAATACAGAGCGGCCGCACACCCGCATTGGAAGAGTCAATATCGGATCATCCGTGCCTGAAGCCACAGCATCTGATGCGCTTGTTGACGCGCGCATTGCTGCCGGTCGGGGAGGGAATTGTGTTGGATCCGTTCAGCGGCTCCGGATCAACGTTGGCCGGCGCTGAGGCAATTGGATGCCAATCGGTAGGTGTCGAAATCGACGAACAATACTATTTGCAAGCATTGAACACCATCCCTAAGCTGGCGCGCCTTTATCCTCACTACAAAGGTGCGTCGCTGGAAATGCCGGACGAACCGCTTGCGAGCAAGGTTCGCGCACCGAGGCAAACCCCTCAGGTAATGCTCATTTAGCACCCTGCTTGAGCGCAAGTGTTTACAAGTTTCGCCAAGGCAGCACAGAAACACCCTCGCGCGCATAAACCTCCTCGCCGCCGTACACCACGCCGAGATAGGTGGTTACGCTGCCTGCATATTTCTGCCACTTGCGCAGCGACACCGTGGCATCGCTGGCCACACGCGAGCCGGACTTGATTTCGATACCGGCCAGCGCCTGGCCTTGTTCGAGCACCAGGTCAACCTCGGTGCCGATGTTGTCGCGCCAAAAGTAAAGCTGATCGCGGCGGCCGGCGTTGCGGCGTGCTTTGAGAAACTCGTTCACCACCATCGTCTCAAACAACGCGCCCTTGAGCGGGTGCGTTGCAATTTGCTCTGCCGTCTGAATGCCGAGCAGCGCTGCGGCGAGACCCACGTCGTAAAAGTACAGCTTCGGCATTTTTATCAGGCGTTTACCGAAGTTGTTCAGGTGCGGGCGCACGTAGTGAATCAGGTAGCAGGTCTCCAAAATCGAGAGCCAGTTGCGCGCGGTGCGTTCGGCGACTCCGCTATCGCTGGCAAGGCTGGCAATGTTGAGCAATTGGCCGGTGCGCACTGCTGTCAGGCGCAGGAATCGCTGAAATGCATTCAAGTCTTCAATCGCACGCAATTGACGTGCGTCACGCTCCGCGTAAGTGACGATATAGCTTTGCAGCCAGTCGTATGCAGTGACCGGACGTGCATAGAGCGCGGGGTAAAAACCCTTCAACAACAAATCGTCGATTTGCTTCGGCGCAAGCCCTTCGGGACGCAACTCTGCAAGCGACAGTGGCAGCAGTTCAAGAATGCCATTTCGTCCGGCCAAGCTTTGCATGACGCCTTCGAGCAGCGAGAGATTGTGCGAGCCGGTCAACACAAAGAGGCCCATCCGTCCATCTGCATCGATCACACTTTGCAATTCGGACAGCAGCGCCGGCGCACGCTGCGCCTCGTCGATCACCGCGCCATCGGGGAAGCGCCGCAGAAAATCATGCGGCGCATTCTGTGCGAACTCGCGCTCTCCCGGCGACTCCAATGAAAGATAAGGTTTGCCGTCAAGCACAGCGCGCACCAGCGTGGTTTTGCCGGACTGGCGCGGACCGGTAACCGTCACCACCGGGAAACCGGCGAGCAAACGGTGCAGCGTGGCAGCAGCTTGACGTGGGATCATTTTTTACAAATCCGGACTCTTAGTACGGAATTGTAAAGAATTATCAAGCGGATGGACTCCCGCCAAAAAGACATTTTTAGATGATCTCGCCCTCACGCAGCTTGGCAATCTGCGCGTCAGACATCTTCAGCATCCCCTTCAACACATCCTCCGAATGCTGCCCCAGCGTCGGGGCAGGATTTTTGAACTCCAGCGGCGTCTCCGAAAATCGCATCGGACTTCTGATCGACGAGACTTTGCCATAGGGCGCATCAAGCTCCATGCGCAGTTCGCGCGCCTTCACCTGCGGCTCTTCGAACACCTGCGTGAGATTGTTGATCGGGCCGTTGGCCACACCGGCAGCTTCGAGCGCTTCGACCCAGTCGTGCGTGTTGCGTTTCATGAATTCCGCTTGCAGGACCGGCACCAGTACGTTGCGGTTTTCGACGCGCTTGGCGTTGGATGCGAAGCGCGCATCCTTGGGCAGGTCGGCACGGTCAAGCACGTCGCACAGTTTGTTGAACAGGTTGTCATTGCCACAGGCGACGATCACATCACCGTCGCTGGTCTTGAAGGGCTGGTAGGGCACGATGTTCGGATGCGCGTTACCCAGGCGGCCGGGCGCGACGCCGGTGGCGAGAAAATTCGCGCCCTGATTGGCGAGGATCGCGACTTGGGTGTCGAGCAGCGCGAGGTCGAGATGCTGGCCGATGCCGGTCTCAGCGCGGTGCGTCAGCGCCGCGCACACCGCGATGCTGGCGTACATGCCGGTCATGATGTCGATAATCGGGATGCCGGCCTTTTGCGGGCCTGCGCCCCCGCATTTGTCACAAGCGCCGTCCTTCTCGCCGGTGATCGACATGAAGCCGCCCATGCCCTGGATCATGAAGTCGTAGCCGGGGCGCTCGCGATACGGACCGGTCTGGCCGAAGCCGGTGACCGAACAGTAGATCAGGCGCGGGTTGATCTTCTTCAGGTCCTTCCAACCCAGGTCATAACGGTCGAGGTCGCCGTATTTGTAGTTCTCGAGCAGCACGTCGCACTGCGCTGCGAGGTCGCGCACCAGTTGTTGCCCCTCGGGTTTGGAGAGGTTGACGGTGATCGATTTTTTGCCGCGATTGGCCGAGGCAAAGTACGCTGACTCTTTGGTGTCGTTGCCGTCACGGTCTTTGAGCCAGGGCGGGCCGTAGGCGCGCGAATCGTCACCGCTCTTCGGGCGCTCGACCTTGATGACTTCAGCGCCAAGGTCGGCGAGGTTTTGCCCGGTCCACGGCGCAGCAAGCACGCGCGAGAGATCGAGCACACGGATATGGGAGAGGGGGCCGGGCATAGTCAATGAGTCCTTGCTTAAAACGGTTACTTGAAATCTGGTTTGGTCTTGGCGAGAAAGGCGCGCACGCCTTCGCGGTATTCATCGCTGTCAAAGAATGCAAAATGTTCACGCACTTCGGCCTCGTCGAGCGGCGCGGCGCCAGCAGTCAAACGGCGCACCCAACGCTTGTTGGCGCGCGCTGCGTTGGGGCCACCGGCAGCGATGCGCGCGGCGGTGGCATAGGCTTCTTTTTCCACGCCATCATCGGCAACGATGCGTGTGAGCAGGCCTTTGTCATAGGCCTCATGCGCGCCGAACACGCGGCCTTCGAGCAGAATTTCCAGCGTCACCGCCTTGCCCGCGAGGGCAAGCAGGCCGGCCATTTCGCTGTGTGCAAGCGGAAAGCCCAAGCGGTTGATCGGCACACCAAAGCGGCTCGACTCAGCCGCGATGCGCAGGTCACAAGAACACGCGATCTCCAGGCCGCCGCCTACACAAGCGCCTTCGATCAGGGCCACTGTCGGCACCAGACACTCGGCAATCGCCACCAGCGCGCCCTTGACGGTCTCTTCGTGATAGCGCGTGCCGTCGGCAATGTTGGAACGCACTGTCTGGAATTCGCCGATGTCGGCCCCGGCGGCAAAATTGCCTTCCGCACCGCGCAACACAACAGCCCGCAAACCCGCTTCCAGAGCCATTCTTTGCATGGTCTCGCGCAGCGATTGCCAGTGCGCCACCGACAGCGCATTGAGCTTGCCGGGGGTGTACAGGGTCACGGTGCCGATGGCACCGTCGCGTGTAAATGAAATGGGATCAGGCATCAGAAAATGTAGGGCAGGTTCGAAAAAAAACCACGCACCCGGTGAGGGGCCGTGGCCGTTTGCGGGGAGCGTGTTTGGGTGGAACGCAGCGCCGTGGAAAAATCAAAGATCGATTTTAGCGCCCGAGGCGGCAACCACCTTGCCCCATTTTTCGATTTCGCTGCGAATGAAACGCGTGAAGTCGGCCGGTGAGTTGCCGCCCAGATCGGCCCCCTGGTTGAACCAGAAGTCCTTGATGCCCGGCTCCTGCATGATCTTGGCCACTTCCTGCTGCGTCTTGTTGACGATCTCCAGCGGCGTGCCTTTGACCGCCCACAGCGCATACCAGGTGGTCGCCTGATAGCCCTTGATGCCCACTTCGTCCATGGTCGGAATGTTGGGGAAGGCGGGCACACGTTTGGTACTCGTGACTGCGAGCGCCTTCAGCTTGCCCGCTTTGATCTGTGCCGCCGAGGTGCCCATGCCGTCGAAGGCAAAGTCCACCGAACCCGCGAGCAGATCCTGCATCATCGGCCCGGCGCCGCGATACGGGATGTGGGTCATAAAGGTGCCGGTCATCTGCTTGAACAACTCAACCGTGAGGTGATGCGAGGTGCCATTGCCGGCCGAGCCGAAGTTGAGCTTGCCGGGGTTCTTCTTCGCGTAGGCGAGGAAGTCGGCGAAAGTATTGATATTGGTGTGCTTCGGGTGTACCACTACCACATTGGGAATATAGGCCAGCACCGTAACCGGGATGAAATCCTTCTCCAGACTGTAGGGCAGCTTGGTATAGAGCGACTCGGCGATGGTGTGATGCACCGCGCCGCAAAATATCGTGTAGCCATCCGGCGGGGCCTTGGACGCGGTGCTCGCGCCCACGGTGCCACCGGCACCGCCGAGATTTTCCACCGTGAACTGCTGGCCCAACACCTGCGACAGGCGCGCCGCCACCGGGCGCAAGAACACATCGGTGCCACCGCCTGCGGGGAAGGGGTTGATCACCCGCACCGGCTTGGCGGGCCACGCCCCCTGCGCAAAGGCCCCCGGCACAACACCCGCGAGCGCGGCACCGAGAGCAGAAGCGCCCTGCACAAATTGTCTACGATTGGTCATGCTGTCTCCAGTCTTGTTGAATGATGGGCGCGCTATTTTGCCGCCGCATTTGAATCGAAATCAGGCAGCGAGGCGTTGATTCTGCTCAATCATGCGCCGCCCTACTTCGGCCAGGCGCGCGAGACGCCCGCTGGCCGCAACCGTGCCTTCCGCATCATAGGCTTCCAGATTCTTCTCGATGTCGTCAAGATCGTAGTAGTAATTGACCATCAGCCCGTGTGATTGGTTCATGCCTTTCTCCGAGACGTCGGCCAGCCAGTGGAGGCGCTCCAGGCGCGCGCCATTGCCCAGATGAAAACGGGCGACAGCATCGGCGGGGCGTTCGCTGCGCTTGATGTCGCGCAGGTAGTGTGCGGCCAGGCTCATCAGAGGCGCACGCATGTCGCCGGCCAGTTTGGCATCACTGCGCCATTCACGTTTGAGTGCGTCACTCAGGGCCGGTGGCAGAGACTGTTTGGCGAGCCAGCCGGCAAATCCTGGAACCGGCGAAAGGGTGACGAAATGTTCAAGTTTGGGGAAGTCTCGCTTGAGATCTTCGACCACGCGTTTCAGCAGAAAATTGCCGAAGGAAATGCCACGCAAGCCGCTCTGCGTACTGCTGATCGAATAGAACATTGCCGCGCGCGCACGGCGCGTGTCAAACACTGGCGCCGCTTCGTCAAGCAGCGCTTGCACGTTGCCGGCGATATCGGCGGTGAGCGCGACTTCGACAAACACCAGCGGCTCGTCGCGCAGGCGCGGGTGAAAAAAAGCATAGACGCGGCGGTCGCCATCGAGGCGGTTTTTCATATCCATCCACGAATGGATTTCGTGCACTGCCTCGTACTGCATCAGTTTTTCGAGAATATGCGCCGGGGACTCCCAGCCGATGCGGCGCAATTCGAGAAAGCCGACATCGAACCAGTCCGACAACTGCGCCTGCAGCTCGGCTTCGAGCACCTGCAAGGGCGGATGCGCTTTGAGCGCGTCGAGCAACTCGGCGCGCAACGCCACCAAAAAGCGTACACCGCCGAACGCCGAGCCGAGCAGGCGGATCACCTGCGCGCGCGGCGACTGCATCGCTTGGCGCAATTGCAGCTCGGCGCCCCACTCGCCCGCACCGCCCGCACTCGCGGCATAGCGCACGTGCGCCGCGTTGACGCTTGCCGGATCGGGGCGCAATTGCACTGCCAATGCGGTCAATGCGTCGATGCGCGTGGCCGCATTCATATCGCCATACAGACCGATCAAGCCAGCCGCACGCGTGCGCGCGGCAATCGCCCCGCCCTGCTCGCGCGCGCAGGCCTCGCACTCACGGGCCCAGGTGCGCAGCAAATCACCTTGCGATTGCGGCGTGCGCGGCGTGGCGTGCGGGGCAAACCACTTGCGAAAGCGGCCAAGCGCCGATTCGGCGTCGGGCATGATGGACTCCTGACTTAAGTTTGCGCGTACGCCTTCACCCACATGCTGTTACGAGGCACGGACATGCACCAGAGCCTGCGCGGCAGTCACGATAGCGATTCCCTGATATTGATGCAACACCAGCAAGTCCTTGTCACCGGACACAATAAAGTTTGCATGAGCACTGACAGCGCACGCGAGAACATGATCGTCATCCGGATCGCGGCTCACCGGCACCGTTAGAGCCGCTGCGGGAATTTCTTCCAGCACACTGCGTGCGATGGAGTACAGCACCTCTGGTGATTGCTTGCGCCCGCGGATGGATTTTCAAGCCGGTCGTAGCGCAGCACACGCTCCAGTTCCGCGAGAAGCGTCGCGCTGGTAAAAAAGCGCCAACCCGCTGCAATACCCTGATCCAGCATTTGCCGGGGCGGCCCGCTCCAAATCAATCCGGACACCAGGGTATTGGTGTCAGGCACCACCTGCATGTCAAGCCGCAGCCGCGCCGGTGCGAAACGCGCTGCGCGCCGCTTTTATTTGAATTGAGATCTCCTCATCGGAAAGAGGCACATCCGAACTCGCCTTGTCCATCTCACCCCATATTCCGCGCAAACGCGCCATCGCCGCTGCGCGCGTTGCCGCGTCTATCAACAACACAACAGCAGCCTGGCGCAACACGCCTTCGCTCGTGGCGCGTGCGGCCAATTCATCAGGCAAATCGATGGTGATGGACGTCATGAGATGCCCCTCTGAGGTTCGGAATAGGTGAAATCATAGCCCAGTGCGCAGGCCAGGCACATTTCTCTACGCTGGTGTTGATCAAAGCGATGGATATGCCTGATTGAACGCAACTAGAAAGCGGTCAACTTCCTCGCGCGGCAGTTGATTGATGCCAGCCGCGCCAGCGCGGCCGCCACCAGTGGCGAATTGGCGGCACAGGGCATCCGCCCCCGCAAGGCGCGCCAGCGGCGCACGCACGCTGACCGAATAGCCATCACCCACCCACACCAGCAAGGAATGCGCACGCTGCGGGCTACCCTGCGCCAACTCGTTCGCCCACACCCCTTGCACACGGCGCGCCCACGGCGCATCCGGCAGCTCGAACGCCGCGTTGCCGGCAGCGAGGCGCAGTGCAGGCACCGCGCGCGCCGCCGCGAGATCGGCCTGCATCGCCTCCCGCAGGTCGCGCACGAAGGAGTCGTTTGCGATGAATTCGCGCGGGTCGTCATAGGGTGCCATGCGCTCAAACAAGCGCGCCGGCTCCAGGTGCAAATCGGCAAGCGTTTCGCCATAGGCGTTGTAATTCAACAGTGTGCCGAGCTCTGCAAGTTGCTCCAGTTCTTCCTCTGTCAAGGCCGTGCCGCGCGCCGCAGCATGCGCCGACGCCATCAAGTTATCGCCAAACGCCGCCGTCACCGCCCAAGGTCGAAAGCGCCCGTCAAGATAGTGGTCGACCAGCAGCGCCGAACAGATTGCCGCCGACGTATCAATACGCGCGTGCAGCGCCGCATGCGCCGGTATCGCGCCGGCGTAATGGTGGTCAAACCAGTTCACCGTCACACCACGCGCGAGAAGCTGGAGCAGCGCGGCGCGGTTGCCATCAAGCGAAATGTCTGCGACCCACACCGTGTCGCCCGGCTGCGCTGCGCAGCGCGCGAGCAGGCCGATGTCGCGCTTGACGCCGGTGATCACGCGCGCGGGCGCGTGGCCCGCAAGGCGCAACTGATGCGCGGCGCATAAGCCGTCGGCATCGCCATTGAAGACACACCAAATGGTCATGGCCGTCATTATCACGTTACCTGCACGCGGCCTGTCGCGCGTCGGCAGGGGCATGGACGTGCAACGCACGGGCGCGCGACCGATGCACTCGGAGGCGCACCAGCAAGGCCTTTGACGCACCGCAACAGTGCGACTTCAGCGCCGCACGATAAACCAAGAAGAATGGCTGTCAGAGCGGCTTTCCGAGCCGTCACACCAATTCAGACCCGGCACCGGCAGTTGGCACGTGCATTGCGATAGACGAGGTGTTCCCCTGTTCCATCCGATCATGTATCAAGCGCGATCGATGAGGCGCAGGCACGCACGAGGGCGGGTCAATGGCGACGCGCTTGAATCAACAACGACGTTAAGGAGAACATCATGTCCTATTTATTACCTTCGGAATTCGTCACCAAAATGATTGACGCCGGAGAATCCAAGATTTTCATGTCCACCAAGGACACCCTGATCCGCGCCTTCATGGCCGGCGCCATCCTCGCCCTCGCTGCCGCATTTGCCATCACCGTCACGGTGCAGACCGGCCAGCCGCTGCTCGGCGCAGTGTTGTTCCCGGTCGGCTTTTGCATGCTCTACCTGCTCGGCTTCGACCTGCTCACCGGCGTGTTCGTGCTGTGCCCGCTGGCCCTGATCGACAAGCGCCCCGGCGTCACCATGGGCGGCGTGCTGCGCAACTGGGGCTTGGTGTTCACTGGCAACTTCGCCGGCGCCTTCACCGTCGCGGTACTGATGGCCATCATCGTCACCTTCGGCTTTTCCACCGAACCGAACGCGGTGGGCAAAGCGATCGGCGTCATCGGTGAAAGCCGCACCCTGGGTTATGCCAAATACGGCGCCGCCGGCATGCTGACCCTCTTCATTCGCGGCATGCTGTGCAACTGGATGGTATCGACCGGCGTGGTCGGCGCGATGATCTCCACCACCGTCAGCGGCAAGGTGATTGCGATGTGGATGCCGATCATGGTGTTCTTCTACATGACCTTCGAGCATTCCATCGTCAACATGTTCCTGTTTCCGTCGGGCCTGCTGCTCGGCGGCCACTTTTCTTTCTATGACTACATGATCTGGAACGAAATTCCGACCGTGCTCGGCAACCTCGTCGGCGGCCTGGCCTTTACCGGGCTCACGCTTTATTCGACCCATATCAAGACCGGCCCCAAGCGCAACGCGGTCTGACACCTCGCCGGCGCAGTATCGGCCCGGTGCCGGTACTACGCTGATTCTGCTGTACCAAAGTCCGGTTCAAACACCCTGCTCCTGCACAAATCGAGTGCGAGAGCAGGCTGTCGTGCATCATTCGGAGGCAGCATGTCCGCCCAATTGACACTGTCCATCGGCCAGTATTCGGACAAGGGCCGCAAAGACATCAATCAGGATTTCCACGGCGCCTACGTGCCGCTGGAGCCGCAATTGAGCGCCAAGGGCATCGCCATTGCGCTCGCCGATGGCATCAGCAGCAGCGAAGTAAGCCACATCGCCAGCGAGTCTGCGGTCAAGAGTTTTCTCGAAGACTACTACTGCACCTCTGACGCCTGGTCGGTCAAGAAATCGGCCCAGCAGGTGCTCACCGCCGCCAACTCCTGGCTGCACGCGCAAAACCAGCGCAGCCAATTTCGCTATGACAAAGACCGCGGCTATGTCTGCACGCTCAGTGCGCTCGTCATCAAGTCGGCCACCGCACATTTGTTTCATGCCGGTGACGCGCGCATCTACCGCCTGCGCGGGGCGGCGCTGGAGCAACTGACCACCGACCATCGCGTGCGCGTATCGCAAGAGGTCAGCTACCTGGCGCGCGCACTGGGCATGAACCCGCATTTGGAACTCGACTATCAGGCCCTGCAGGTAGACGAAGGGGATGTGTTCGTGCTCGCCACCGATGGCGTCTATGAACACGTCAGTCCGAAGCGCACCGTGCAGGCCATTCGTGAGCATGCGAACGATCTTGGCCAGGCTGCGCGCGCCATCGTAACTGCCGCGTTTGAGCACGGCAGCACCGACAACCTCACCGTGCAGGTGGTGCGCGTCGATGGATTGCCCGAACGCAATTCTGATGAGACCCTGCGGCAACTGACCGAGTTGCCGCTGCCACCGATTCTCGAGGCCCGCGCGCTGTTCGATGGCTATCGCATCATCCGCGAAGTGCATGCCAGCAGCCGCAGCCATGTCTATCTCGCCACCGAAGAGGAGTCCGGCGACCGCGTCATCCTGAAGACCCCGTCAATCGACCTGCAAGGCGACGCTGCCTACCTCGAACGCTTCCTGATGGAAGAGTGGATCGCGCGGCGCATCAACAGCGCGCATGTGTTGAAGGCCGGCCTGCCCGCGCGCAAACGCAATTTTCTGTATGTCACCACCGAATTCATCGACGGTCAGACCCTCACGCAGTGGATGATCGACAATCCGCAGCCCGCTCTGGAAACCGTGCGCGGCATCGTCGAGCAGATCGCGCGCGGCCTGCTCGCGTTTCACCGCATGGAAATGCTGCACCAGGACCTGCGGCCGCCAAACATCATGATCGACACCACCGGCACGGTAAAGATCATCGACTTCGGCTCCACACGCGTGGCCGGCCTGATGGAGAATGCCGCGCCGGGCGAGCGCGATGCACTGCTCGGCACCGCGCAATACACCGCGCCGGAATATTTTCTCGGCGAGAGCGGCACGGCGCGTTCCGATCTTTTTTCCCTGGCGGTGATCGCCTATCAAATGCTCAGCGGGCAACTGCCCTACGGCGCCGAAGTGGCGAAGACCCGCACGCGCGCGGCGCAGGGCAGGCTTCAGTATCAGTCAGTGCTCGACGACAAGCGCGACATTCCGGCCTGGATTGATGACGTGTTCCGCAAAGCCTTGCACCCCGACCCGGCCAAACGCTATGAAGAGTTGTCCGAGTTCATGGTTGACCTGCGCCATCCCAATCAGGCGTTTTTGAACAAGCAGCGCCCGCCGCTGCTCGAGCGCAACCCCGGCGCGTTCTGGAAAGGCGTCGCACTGGTGCAAGCCATTGTGCTGGTGCTGCTGCTGTTGCGCTGAGGTGGCGTGCTATCGGGTGGCATGTTGATTGCCGCCTTGGAGATAACGTCTTGGTAGCCGTGGATGCCCTGCTTTGACAATGTGCATCGGGCCGTATGCAGCTGGCCGTCGAGCGTGTGTTTGGCGCAACCGAATCCAAAGCGCAACTCAAGCAACGCACGCATGACGCACTCAAGCTTGTCGGCCTGTCGCATGCCGGGCACCTGCGCCCCGGTGAAGCGGCGGGCGGCTTGATCAGGCTTCGCGGCACAGATTGAACCAGGTGGCAGCGCTGAAACGCGCTCCCACCAAGCCTTCTACCCGATCACCTGCCGCAGATGCGCTCCCACCAAGGCTTTCAGCCCGCCGCTGCAGCGAGACTCTGCCGCACATAGGCAATGTGGCCACGCAGGGTATAGACACGGTCAGAGAACGCCAGCGGCACGTGCAGGGCCGCCGCTTCGGCTTCGATTTCATCGAGCCTGGCGAGATGATTCGCACGTTCATCCGCTGGCATATCGTCGCGCGCGAGATCACCTTCGAGAAATTTCAATTCGCCATACCACTTGAAGATTTTGTTCTTCTGCCGCCAGAAGAAAATCTCCGGCAGCACCTTGACCAGCGGATACACCACTGCGACCAGGGGCACCAGCAGCACCAGCATGCGCTCGATAAAGTTGGCCAGCCAGAACGGCAGATAGCGTTGCAGGAACGGACGGCCAGTCTGGAAATAACGCTTGGCCTCACTCGCGAGCGGAAAGTCGGTCGCCTTGGCCGAGGGGAAATCACCGGGGCGATGCAGCAGGCCCGGCCCGCTATGCACTTCCACAGCCGCTTCGAGCAGCAGGAAGGCGAGCGCGGGATGGACGTCTTCGCGGATCACCAGGTTGGCGGTGCTCGCGAGCAAGGTGATGTCGCGCGCGGGCAGATCACTCTTGAAGTCAACCACGCCGCGCGGCAGAATCACCGGCGACAAATAGGGGAAGCGGCGCGAGTAGGCTTCGGCCTGCGCCACGCTCATCAGGCGCAGCATGGGGTTGCGCAACAGCGCCTGCACCACCGGCGCGGTAGGCGCAGCGATGAGCAGCACCGCGTCAAGCTTGCCTGCTTCAAGCAGTTCGCGTGCGGCGCGGCCGCCTTCCGGCAATAGCGTGGCGTTGGTTTCGTCCACGCCGGCGGCAGCGAGCAACTCCAGAGCGACCTTGCGCGTGCCGCTGCCCACCGGACCAATCGCCACCCGCAGGCTCTTGAACTGCGCGAAGCCCGTGATCTCCTGCTTGCCCTGATAAAACACCCAGACCGGTTCGTGAAACAGATTGGCAAGCGAGAACAGTGGCAGCTCGTCCGCTGGTTGCTGCAGGGGATTGAGGCTCAACAAACCAAGGCCGCCCTGCACAAAGGCTGCGTCAACGAGCGCAGTGTTGTCCTTGAGACGCGCGAGGTTGTCGACCGAGCCATTGGAGGGTTTGAGTTCGAGCTTGACGCCTTC
>JANNCZ010000104.1:0-13208 GCA_031387185.1 Burkholderiales bacterium | reverse complement strand
GCATGGCCTTATCTGCAAACGGACATCAGGATTGCCATGGAGTGGCTATGCGTCCTGAGCGGCAATAAATTGGATCACTATCTTGAGGCGTGGCAGTACGCTCACCGGGGTCAGGAGGAATGGGCCGAACTTCGCACAGTGTTGCCCTACGAGTTCTTCGAAGACCGTGACAAGTTCATTCAGACGGCCCCGATTTACTTGAAAAAATTTCCTAAAGTTTCAGAGGCGCGCAAACTAGCCGCAGAGCCAGATTTGCGAAAACTGGTCGATACCATTCGTCAAACCAACTATTCATTTATGAATCTGCTTGGGGCGTTTCGGCAATTGCATAAAGATCTGTCATACACACCGGACAAAAAAGGTGGCCTTGATTTTCGTGAGCACCGGCCACTTGATTCTTATGCTGTTGTCGCGTTTCGGGCAGAAACTTGCTTGAGAGAGCGGCTCGAACACGTCGGCCTATTGGAATCTATACCCGTTAGAAGGCGGGCGCTGGAAGGCTATATGCGCAGTCTTAGTAAGCACAGCGGTCTCTCACAAACCGCTCAAGGATGGTTTGATAAATATGCCAGCCTCGCTCAACTTCACGACACTCCGCCCGATGCGATAGATAGAATTCGAAGCATCGAAACCAATCTTGAAGAGTCTGAGCATGAAATAGTTCAGGCGTTGCTCGCGACATGCTTGGCCCGAAATTACTTCGCGCACCATCGTTACCTAGATCATGAGCTACTTCGTTCCGACAACTCAGCGTTTGTGTTGGGTGGGATTGTTTTGACGGTCTTGTACCTCCTTACGTAGATGCTCTCGCGAAACTAGCCATGCCTGAAATCAGTCGCTTCCTTGGAATCGTCGTCGCGATGTTCTACCGCGACCACGCGCCACCGCATTTTCACGCGTACTATGGCGACTACGAAATTACGGTGCAGATCACCAGCGGCGCAGTCGCAGGCGAATTTCCGCGCAGAGCGCTGGCGCATCTTCAGGAGTGGCGGCAATTGCACCTGGATGAATTGCAGCAAGACTGGGATTTGGCACTGTTGCGCAAACCGTTACAGAAAATCGATCCACTGGAGTGATGACATGATTCCAAAAATTGTGAGCCTTGAACCGGCTGGTGCCTACACCATCAAAGTCCGCTTCGCCGATGGTGTAGAGGGAGAAATTGATCTCGCGCAGGAATTGGATGGCGAGATGTTTGAGCCGCTGCGTGACCCGAAATTGTTCGAGCAGTTCCGGCTTGACCCCGAAACCCGCACCATCGTCTGGCCCAATGGCGCTGATCTTGCCCCGGAGTTTGTCAGGCAGATTGTGCGTGCGGTAGCCTGACCGGCAGCAAGGCGGGCATCCAGGGGCTGGCTGATGCCTCACTGAGGAAATGCCGATGAAAATATTCAACCCGCCGCATCCCGGCCTGACCATTCGTGAAGATGTGCTGCCCGACCTGGGCTTGTCGGTCACCGATGCTGCGGGCCAGCTTGGCTTGTCGCGCGTGGCGCTCTCGCGGGTGATCAACGGGCGCGCAGCCATCAGCGCCGACATGGCGATCCGGTTTGCGCAATGGCTCGGCGGCAGCGCCGAGACCTGGCTGCGCGCGCAGGCGCAATTTGATTTGTGGCAGGCCGGGCGCGGCAAGCGCATCAAGGTCAAGCCGGTTCAGCGTGCGGCGGCGGCGCCGGCTGCTTTACCGGGCCGGAAGCGCAGTATCCACTCAAGCATGGGACGGGACCTGACGCCGTCCGAAATCGAATTTCTCAAAGCAGACATCAAGCGCGTCAATCAAGAGCTTGACCGCCTTCTGGCAAACGATCCGCTGCGTACCCCGAAATTGTTCTAGCAGTCCCAGTGCGCACCTCAAGCACGCCTTGGCTGACCTCGCGGTTTAACCGCAGCCTGCCAGTGCCTGACTTTGTGTGAGCGGCACGCCTCGATGAGGCCACCATCCAGCGTGGCGAGCGAGGCTCCTTCGGACACGGCGATGTGGAAGTACATCGCGTCGTAGGGCGAGAGGTGGTATTTGAGCGCCAGCGTCGTCAGCTCGGCGGGTGTTGCGGGGATCGCCAGTACACGGGTTTGCATCACCGTCAATTGATTGACGGCCGATTCAAGCGCCGCGCGCGTGATGTGCTTTGACCGATACCAGCGCGTCAATACCGACGCGCACTCAAGATCAAAATGAAACGGGGTAACCGGTTCGATTGCGCCGCTACGGATGGCGGCTCGCAATTCGCTTGAATAGCTGCCGGTGCCTGCGGGATTAAACCAGTCAAGCGCTGCGCTGGCGTCGAGAACGACGGTTTCAGTTACGGCCATCTCGAATCGCGCGGACGGCATCTACTGCGGATTCGTCAGAGGGGCGGCGCGCGCGCGGCGGGAATTTTTTCTCGTACGCCAGGCTCAGTTCACGAAATTTCTTTGCGTCGCCACGCATGTATGAGATGCATACGCGTCCGCCGATCTCGACTTGCTCGATTGTTGCCTTGGGCATGGAGGAACGTCTTTTTACTGCGGCGATGGACATGATCGAACTGCTTTTTTTGACGGTGCGTTAATTATATGTGGCGAAAGATGCGAAGGCGATGACTTGCCTGAACTGACTTGCCTGAACCATGACTTGCCTGAACCAGCACGCCGCAGTCTTGACATACACACAAAAATACATACATAATTGTCATGCGCTTCACCTTCGATCCGCGCAAGCGCGCCGCCAACCTGAAGAAGCACGGATTGGATTTGGCCGATGCGCAGGCGGTGATTGAAAGCGGCGCGACCGTGACGTTTGAAGACCGGCGGTTTGATTACGGCTAGGAGCGTTTCGTCACTATCGGCCCGCTTGGCGATTTGCTGGTGACCCTGATCACGGTCGAAACTGAGGATGAAATCCGTTCCATTTCCATGTGGGAAGCCACCAGTCATGAAAAAGAAACTTACCGCGAAGGACTTCGAGAACCGCCCGATTTCTCGTGGCGACATTGACACAGGCCGGTTGATTCCGCGCAAACGCGGCACCAATGGCGCGGTGTTACCTGCCAAGCAAAGAGTGAACATCTATCTCGATAGCGCGGTAGTGGAACACTTCAAGGCGCAAGCCGGCGCACGCGGCTATCAAACACTGATCAATGAGTCACTGAAGGACGCCATCCGTGGCGAGCGGATTGAAGATACCGTGCGGCGTGCTGTGCGCGCGGAGTTGGCGGCGCTCAAGCGGGCGGCTTGAAGCTTTTCGCCGCTGGCAACCATGATTCCGAAAATTGTGAGCATTGAACATGCCGGCGCTCGCGCGATCAGGGCGCGTTTCTCATAGCCCTCAAGCATGATCGACACGCTCATCGTCTTGTTCATCATTGAACATCCCCTCGCGAGTGCTCTGATGCTGGCGGCTGTGCTGTGGTGGGCCATGGGTTGGCGGCTCCTTCTGAAGCGCGAACACCTGCAGCGCTTGGCGCGCGCTGTGGCGCAATTGTTTGCGCGCCGAACCATTGCGTCTGACGCGCAACACGCCAAGAGCCGCCCGCACCAAGGGTTTTCGGGATTCATCTGGTTTTCCAAAAAGGAGAAAGCCACGAGCAGATTTGCGCTGCCTCTCGGCGCTCCTGGTTGGAAGATGTGGACTTTCTTTGGACTGCCTCTCGAAATTGTGATTGATGTGGTGCGCGATGATGAAGTGGGTGTCTATGTCGCTACCGGCAGATACATCAAAGGCCTGGTCATCGAGTCGGACAGCCTCGATGGAATCAAGCTGGAGCTTGAGAAGGCGCTGGGCGATTTGCTCAGCGTGAATCATCCACAGTCCAATCTCAAGACGGCCAACATTTGCCTTTATACGGCGCACTCATGAATATGGAGAACATCCATTCAGGCAATGCCGCAATTGACGCGGGCAGCGGTGATGTATTCACCGACCTCGGTTTTGCGAATGCAGATGAGCGCAGGCGGCGTCTGCAACTGGCGATGCGTTTGAATCAGTTGATTGCTGATTGCGATCTCACGCAGGCCAAAGCGGCTGCGCTATTGGCTATCTCCCAGCCGCAGGTATCAGAACTCAAGCATTACAAACTCGGCCGAGTTTCGTCTGAGCAGTTGACGCAATTGATCGCGTTGCTCGATGGTGATGTTGAGAAGGGCGTTCGCCCGAAAGCGGGAAGGCGCGCACCCCCGCGATCCGAAAACCTATCGCCAGAGCATCTGGCCGCAATACGCCGTGCGGCGCCGAAGGCCAAAGGCAGGATCATTTCCAGTTTGATCTAAGCGATCTGATTGCGCTGACAGAGCGGCTATATCGGCGCAGAGCATTGGTGGAAGCGGTTCTACGCACTGGACCATGATTGTGACCAGGAGTTTCAAATTGATCATGGTATCTGTGTGACCAGACTATTTCAAACCATCCGTCTCTGGGCGCAGCGCCTCAAGCGCGATGCGCTGGCACTCTGGTTTGCGCGCAAACACCCGGACACGCCGTTCGCCGTCAAGGCGCTGTGCTGGTTTGTGGTCGCCTATGCCTTGAGTCCGATTGACCTCATTCCTGATTTCATTCCGGTGCTCGGTTATCTCGACGATGCGCTGTTGCTGCCGGGGCTGATCTGGCTGGCGCTGCGCCTGCTGCCCGCGCATGTCATCGACGCGGGCCGCGTGTCGGCCGATGCGTGGCTCGCCGAACACGGCAAGCGGCCTGCAAGCTATTGGGGGGCGGCCTTGGTGGTGCTGGCGTGGCTGGCAGTGATGGCTGCCGGGGTGTGGCTGTGGATGCGTTGAGCGCGCGCTTCAAGCTGGCGCATGCTTCTTAAGCCAGTCCCTAAGCACAGTGTCAATCCGCGACTGCCAACCGCTTCCGGTGGCGCGAAACCGTTCCACCACTTCCGGTGACAGGCGAATCGTCACCGGCACCTTGACGGGCGCTTTTTGCGGGCCACGCTCGCCGCGCTTGCGCTTGAACTCAGCCAGGCCGGTGTGCCTGATCGCCCCTTTCCAGAATGCCGTGACCGCTTCCGCATTCTGTGGGTCGTAGGGCGTATCAAGCGCCTTGGTTGGCGAGCTGACGGTACGCTTGACGCTCATGTTTTTCGGCCTTTCTGCAAGAAATGTAATGATGCAGAGGCGCGCTCCACCCTGCTCACTTGAAAATCGTCAACACCCCGGTGAATCCGTACAACCGGTCGCGCGCAATCTCGCCGTTGGCGAAAAAGCCCACCAGCGGAATGTCGCCCAGATGCTCGCGGATCAAGCGCATCTCTGCCCCCTGCTCGCCAAACATGTTGGGGCCACGACCGATGCAGGCGTGATACAGCGCCGCCTTGGGCGGCTCGGTCAGGTCGTCTTTCAAGTCGTAGATCATCTTGAGCAAGTCACCACGTGCGGTCTGGCTGTCGCGCTTGCAGAACATCATGGTGCCGCCCTGTTCTGGCATGTCACCGATGGCGACGAGCTTGTTGGCGGGGTCGATGCCGACCAGATTGCGCACCAGATAGTCACCCGCGCCGCCGGTGGCTTCGGCACCGGTTACCGCGAGACCGATGAAGGTATCGCGCGCCGCGCCGCGCAGGCCCTTCAAGTCGCAGCCGAGGTCTTCGAGCATCACGTCGAGCGCGGGGCGCTTGTCGAGCGTGACCAGAATGTTGCGCTCGACCTGGGTCATCACGTGGCGCTGCGGCAGCGGCGTGCAGCCTTGCGTGAGACGCGTGCCGGTAGCGACGTCGCTGGCGAACATCACGCCCGAGATGCCGCCGGCCACCACCTGATTGGCGATTTGCAGCGTGGCGCCACGCGCGCTCGACAAGCCGCCGGCGAGAAAACCGCTCGACACCTTGCCGGCCATGTCGCGAATCAACTCGTCGATGTCGGGGGTGCTCGGGTCGGCATGCACCACGGCAAACCAGGCGGCGTCGGCCCCGCTTGGCGTGCGCGTGCCCGGCTTGGGCGGGCGCGCATTGCCGGAGAACACGGTGTGGCTGCCAGGCGCGAAGGCGCAGGTCATCAGCGCCACCGCAGGCTCGTCGAGATACTCGGTACCGGTGGCAACGATGCCGATGCCGACGCTGCCGACCCAATCGCTGATGCCGGTGCGCGCCTTGACCAGCGTAAGCATGTCGGCCGCGTAGGGTGCGAAGGCGTCGGTAAGGTACATGAAACCGAGGGTGCCTGCGGCGACGCCGGGGGGCAGTGAAACCCGCGCAGCGTCGTCTTGGGCGCCGTCACCCTGCAACCCGTCACCCTGCAACCCGTCACCCTGCAACCCGTCACCCAGCGCTTTCAACGCTTGCTCGGTGGCGGTCTTCCAGTCACTGTGCGCAGCGTGACCAACACGAAAAGCGGGGCGGGTGCCGAGGGTCATGTTGGCCTGGTCCTCGCGGCGTGCTTACGCCTTCTTGTTGCGCGGCGCGCGCTTGGGCGCAGCCGCCTTTGCACTGGCCGCAGCGGCGGCACTGGCGGCGCCGGCCGCACGCGCGGGCTGCGCCGCCTTCTGCATCGCTTGCGCGCCATCCTGCATCGCCTTCTGCGTCTTGGCTGCCTGATCCTGCATGAATGTCATCCACCCCTGCGGATCCATCCATTGCGCACCCGGTGCGCCGGGTGGTTGGGATGCGGCACCCGGCGCATTTTCTGTGCGGCCACCGGCCTGCGAGGCGCTGCCATCAACGGTTTTCGCGGCTTGATCGCCAAAAGCCTTGGTGGATGCGGCTTGCAGGCCACTCATCGCGGCGAGTTGCATCTCAAGCGTGTTGATTTGCAGGCCCATCATGTTCAGATTCATCTCCAGCCACTGCTTGACCTGCTTGAGCTCGGCGAGACGCTTCTCCAGTTCTTTCGGATCGAACGACGGCATCTGCAAACCCGGCATGCCCGGCACACTGCCACCGCCGCTGCTGCCAGTAAGGCCGAAGCCCGGCACCGCCATCTGGCCCCACAACTGTTTGACGAATTCAAAGGGATCGGGTGTGTTGGACATAGCCGGATTCTCCGTCGGGGAGATGAGTGGTCAGCCGATTCTACGCCCAAGGCCGGATGCCACAACAAATTTTTGCGCACGCGGACGGCGCACCCTGCGCCGCACAAGGCTGCACACGGCTATTTGCTGCTGTCCGGAAACGCCTGCGGCCCGCGCGCATCGGCAGGGATGGCCTGCTCCGGATAGCGCGCCCGCAAGCGCGCAAGGCTTGCATCCGCCGCAGCATGCTGCCCGGTGCGGCGCAATTCGATGACGTAAGCGAGCCAGCGCTCTGGAGACAACTCTGCTTCGCGCGCGATTGACAGTATCGCTGGCGCCTCGCGCTTGCTCATTGTGCCCGCCGCTGCACTGCCCGCGCCCGCGCTGATTGCCGCAGTACTAGGTGCTGCGGTGGCGGCTGCGGTGCCGCTCGCGCCTGCCCTTGCATTCGCGCGAGCGGCATCGTCCGCGAGGACATTGCCCACCGCAGCTGGTGCATTGGTTTGCGCGGTGTTTGGCGTCATGCCCTGCGGTGCGCGCGCCGCTGGTTTCGCTGCGGGTACCGGCGCCGTGGCAGCGAACGGTGCGGCGTCAGCGGCAGCTGCGGGCTGCGGCGCAGGATCTCTGCGCATCTCGGCAGCATCAGGCCCGCGCTCAGACGTTGCGCTGCGTGCGAGTGCGCGTGCGGGAGCAGATGAAGGAGGAGGGGCCGCCGCAGGCGCAGGGGCGGGGACAGCTGCGACAGCAGAGGCTGCAGGAGATTCTTTTGCTGCTGAAACTGCCGGCTCACGCACGCCGGCGGCGGCGGACAAACTGCGCTCAGCCTGGGCCGGCGGCGCGCTCGCCACCTGCGCACTTTGCTTGCGTTCATCCTCACGCAATTTGTGCGCTGCCTCAACCGGGGGCTGCGCGTCGCGCGCCGGAGCGGAGCTGCTTGCGACCGCGTAGTCTGATGTCTTCTCTATTGACGATGCTTTGGCACGCGCGCTGGGTGCCGCCGGGGGGGCCGGCGCAGCGGGAGCTTGTGCTGTGGTTGACGGTGCCGGCGCAGACGACGCAGCCTCTGCGCGGCGCTCGACGCGCTCACCGAGCGGCGCGCCGTTTGATGTACTGAGGGGCGCGGCGTTTGATGCAGGGACGGGCGCGTCCGCTGTCACGCCGGCCGGATTCTCCACGCCAATGCGCGTGACGATGCCCACCGTCAACACCGCGCAAGCCGCGAGCGCAAGCGGCGCGCGCAGGCGGCGGCTCCAGGAGGCATCATTGGCTGCGCCGCCGCTCGCGTGGCTGGCCGGCACAGCCGGAACCTCTCGCGCGGATGATGAGGCCGCCCGTGGCGTGTTCTGCTCTGGCGCTTCTACCATCAGCCGCGCCGCCGCGCGCGCTTGCGCGAGGATGGCCGTATCTGCCGCTGCGCTGGGCATCTCGTTCGACGCGGCGCGATAGCGCGCCTCGAAGGCTGCATCACGCGCTTCACCCGCATCCCGCATGTCGTCATTCCGCTCAGTCATAGCAAACCCTTCATGCCGTCACGCACTTTGGCGAGCGCATAGCGCAGACGGCTCTTGACGGTCTCAAAGCCCTGGCCCGTGGCAGCGGCGATTTCGTCGAGCGACAAGCCGCCTTCAATTTGCAGCAGCAGGGCTTCACGCTGCGCTGGTGGCAGTGCTTCAACCAGATGCACCACCTGCAACGCGGCGCGGCGCTGGTCGAGCGCTTCGCCAGGTTCCGGTGCGCTGCTTGCGGGGTCGTGCGCTGCACCTGCATGCGCTGACACAGAGGACGCCGCACCCGCGTCCTGCGCATCCCCCTCTTCGCCAACTGGCCCGCCGTCGAGCGATTGAAACGCGACGATGTTGGTGCGCCGATAGTGATCGATCAAGCGGTTGTGCGCGAGGCGGTAGAGCCAGGTGGTGAATTTGGCATCGGGCTGCCACTGCGCGGCAGCGCGGATCACGGAAGTCCACACGTCCTGCGCCAGTTCTTCAGCGAGGCCGTGGTCGTGCAGGCTGCGCAGGAAGTAGCGGAACACGCCGCCCTTGTGCGCGCTGTAGAGCGTCTCGAAGGCGCGTGCGTCACCGCGTGCAAAGGCCGCCATCAGCGCAGCATCGGGGTCCGCCGCCGGCGCGGCGTGCGCATCGACGCTCATGCGTGGTTCCACAGGCTCACCTGCGCCAACCAGGAGACGCGCACGCCACCCCGCCCCGGTAGACACAAACCACGCGGGGGAAACAAAATCAAAGAGTGAAGCGGCCTGCATTCCCGCTCTAACGAACGGGCGCCGCACATGGGGTTAGGCGGCTGCGGCGGGCGTTGCCGCGCCGGTGGCGTCAGCCGCGGCCGAAGGCTTGGCGGCGTCCGCAGCGGCGGTGGAACTGTCATCGGCACCATCCTCCACCAGCGCAGCCTCGGCAACATCGCTCTCATCAATCACCTGCACCGCACGCCGCCGCCGCGACGAGGCCACGGTCTGCTCAATCGCACCGAAGATCGACTGGCCGTGCGTGTCGTAAGCATCGATGCGCACGCGATCGCCGTATTTCATGAAGCCAGTGCGCGCTTCGCCGCTGTCGATTTTTTCCTGCGCGCGCGCTTCGGCAATGGTGGCGAAACCGCGTGCCGTATCCGTCGACGAAATCGTGCCAAGGCCGAGGATGCTGCCCGCACGCAAACTGCGCGTGCGTGCCGCGAACGCGATCAACTCACCAAAACCAAAACGTGTGTCTTCGCCCGCGTCAAGATCACCAAAGCGCACGCCGTTCCATTCAACGCGCACGTTCACCGCGGCACGTCCGCCGCGCCAAGCGTCCTGCAACTCATCGGGCGTGACGGCCACCGGGCCGAATGCGGTCGAGGGCTTGGAGAGAAAAAAGCCAAACTGCTTTTTCAGATCATTGGGGCCGAGGTTGCGCAGCGACCAGTCGTTAACCAGCATGATGAGGCGCGTGTATTCGAGCGCGTCATCGCCTTTGGCACCCATCGGCACGTCGCCGGTGACCACCGCGAGTTCGGCTTCAAAGTCGATGCCGTGGCTTTCTTCGGGGAACGGCGCGTCTTCGCGTGCACCAAGAAAGTCGTCCGAGCCGCCTTGGTAAATGAGCGGCTCGCGGCTTGACAGCGCGGGCCAGTCCACCCCGGTGGCCTGCTTCATGCGCTGCAAGTGCCCGTTGTAGGCGGAGGCGTCGAGCCACTGATAGGCGCGAGGCAGCGGCGCCATGCAGTGCGCCGCGTCGAAATCGAACGGGCGCTTGGCGCGGCCCTGATTCAAGTCAGCATAGAGCGCATCGAGCTGCGGCGCGATGAAGTTCCAGTCGTCGAGCGCTCGTTGCAGGGTGGGCGCGATGATGTCGGCCATGTGCGCGGTCTTGAGGTCGCGCGCGACGACGATCAGTTGACCATCGCGGGTGCCGTCATTCAGTGTGGCGAGTTTCATGGGCTGTGTTGCGAGAAATTGGCGGGGCGAAATCGAAGACCTGATTTTCTCACGCCGCGCAAATTACATCACCCCGTGCAGCACTTGAACATCACTCCGGGCAACCACACAAGTTGGCCAGGCGCGCGAGCCGTTCATCGCGAATGCCGTGCGCCTTGAGACCCGCCGCAGTCTTCTCCAGATACTCGCTGCACGGCCCGATCACGCCGCCCGCCGAGCGGATGTTGGCGGCGATATCGGCTTCGGGCAGGCGGCCGGCATAAGCGTGACTCTGATGGGCGATCACGAAGGCGATGGCATCGACCGCGCCCCCAGGCGTGCGTGCGCGCACCCACGTCGGCGCATAGGCGCCGGTCACCATTTCGCGCCGCCACAGCAGGGACAGCTCATCATGGGCATGCGCGGCATCAATGCGCAGCACAAGGCCGCCGCAGGTGCCGCCATTGTCAAGGCCGAGCACCAGGCCGGGGTTGTCGCGCGTGCCGCGCCCGAGGCGTGACCAGAGGCAGAACGAGCGGTGATAGCCATAGATGGTGGCGACGCGCCGCTCGGCCACCGGGAACAGGGGGTTCCAGATCAGCGAGCCGTAGGCGAATACCCAGACGCCATCCGGCGCCGCCTTGCGGCTGCGCAGCGTGCGCTGCAGCGAGCGCTGCAACTGCTTGTCGCTCCAGGCCAGACTGGCCAGCTCGCTTTTGAGGTAGGTGTCGCGCAGACTGCCACTGCGCAAGTCCTCGCGCGATAGCGGTTTGCTGCCCACAAGTGAGGCCCCGTCTACAATTGATGCCGGCGTCATAAGCGCGCATTCACCTTCAAAGATCCCCACCCCAAGGATTGCCATGCTTCGATGCGATTTTACGCGGCCTCATCTGCTGCTGGTGCCGCCGCTGTGGCCCAAGCATCTGCGGCCACACTATCAATCACTGTTGCCGCAGCGCCACTCGCTGCTGCTCCTGTCCGCCACGTTCGCCGCGCTCATCCTCAGCGCCTGCGGCCCCGCAGGAGGCCCACCGGGTGGCGCACCTCCCGGTGGCTTTCCACCCGCACCGGTATCGGTGGTGACGGTCGTGCCGGCCGATGTGCCGGTGGAGTTTGAATACGCCGCGCAACTGGCCGGCTCGCGCGAAGTGGAAATCCGCGCGCGCGTGGCCGGCATATTGCTCAAGCGCAACTACACCGAAGGCGCGACGGTCAAGGCCGGCCAATCGCTGTTCACCCTCGATACCGCGCCTTATCTCGCCACCGCCGCGCGCGCCGAAGCCGACATGGCGAGCGCCGAAGCGCGGCTTGCGCAATCGCAGCGGCAGGCAGTGCGCTTGAAGCCCTTGATCGAAGCGAAGGCAGTGAGCCAGAAGGACTACGACGACGCGACCTCGGGCGAGCAGGTGGCGGGCGCCGACTTGAAAGCCGCGCGCGCACGCTTGAGTGAAGCGCGGCTCAACCTGTCCTACGCGCGCGTCGAAGCGCCGCTCACCGGCATCGCCAGCCGCGCACTGAAATCCGAAGGTGCGCTGATCTCCGGCCCTGAAGTGCTGCTCACTACTGTCACGCAGGTCAACCCGATGTTCGTCAACTTCGGACTGCCCGATGCCGACCAGTCGAAGCTGCGGCGCGAGATCGAGGCCGGCGTGGTCAAGCTGCCGGCCGATGGGCGTTTGATGGTGCAGGTGAAATTGTCAGACGGCACGCTCTACGCCAAGAGCGGCAAACTCGATTTTGCCGACATCCGCATCAACCCCGCCACCGGCAGCAGCGATGCGCGTGCCGAGTTGGCCAACCCCGAGCAGGCACTGCGCCCCGGCCAGTTTGTGCGCGTGCGTTTGAGTGGCGCGACCCGCGTTGCGGCCCTGCGTGTGCCGCAACGCGCGGTGCTCGAAGGGCCGGCCGGCAAGTTCGTCTACGTTGTGGTGCCCGGTGACAAGGGCGGCGCGGGTGAACAACTGCGAGCCGACATGCGCCCGATTGATGCGGGCGAGTGGTCAGGCGATGCGTGGGTGGTGCGCTCTGGGTTAAAGGCCGGTGACCGCGTGATTACCGATGGCGTGATGAAGATTGGGCCGGGTGCGCCGGTGTCCATTTCAGCGCCGCCTGCGAGCGGGGCACCGCCAGGAGCCGCTCCTGGAGCGGCTCCTGGGGCATTGGCCTCAGCCGCTGATGCCAAGTCAGAATCAAAAGCCGCCACCAAGGACACGAAGCCTGGTGCCCAAGCGCCCGAGAAGAAATAGGCGCCGCCATGCTGTCGCGCTTCTTCATTGACCGCCCGATCTTCGCGGCGGTGCTCTCGATCTTTATCGTGCTCGCGGGCCTTGCCGCGATGCGCGTACTGCCGATTTCGCAATACCCGGAAATCGCGCCGCCCGTTGTCACTGTGACGGCCGTCTACCCCGGTGCCTCAGCCGAAGTGGTCGAGCAGACTGTTGCCGCGCCGCTGGAAAACCAGATCAATGGCGTCGAGAAAATGCTCTACATGAGCTCGACCTCGACCTCGCAGGGCGTGGTGCAGATTCAGGTGACGTTTGACATCGGCACCAACATCGATCAGGCCGCGCTCAACGTCAACAACCGCGTCAAGCAGGCCGAGGCGCGCCTGCCGGCCGAGGTACGGCGGCAAGGCGTGACGGTGCAGAAGGGGTCATCCTCATTCTTGCAGGTGCTGGCGTTTTACTCGCCCGACGACCGCCACGACAGCCTGTTCATTTCCAACTACATCACGCTCAATGTGCTGGACTCGCTCAAGCGCATTCCAGGCACCACCAACGTGCAAATTTTTGGTGCCAAAGACTATGCGATGCGGGTCTGGATCAAGCCCGACCGCCTCGCGCAACTCAAGCTCACCACGGCCGACCTCGCACG
>JANNCZ010000131.1:0-7492 GCA_031387185.1 Burkholderiales bacterium | reverse complement strand
ACAACATCCGCGGCATCCTGAAAACCTGTGCTGTCAAGGCGCCTGGTTTCGGCGACCGTCGCAAAGCCATGCTCGAAGACATCGCCATCCTCACCGGCGGCACCGTGATCGCTGAAGAAGTTGGCCTGTCACTCGAGAAAGCCACCCTGAAAGACCTGGGCCAGGCCAAGCGCATCGAAATCGGCAAGGAAGAAACCACCCTGATCGACGGCAGCGGCGACGCCAAAGGCATCGAAGCGCGCGTCAAGCAGATCCGTGTGCAGATCGAAGAAGCGACCAGCGATTACGACCGTGAAAAGCTGCAAGAACGCGTCGCCAAACTGGCCGGCGGTGTGGCACTGATCAAGGTTGGCGCTGCCACCGAAGTCGAGATGAAAGAGAAAAAAGCCCGCGTGGAAGACGCCTTGCACGCCACCCGTGCAGCCGTTGAAGAAGGCGTGGTTCCCGGCGGCGGCGTGGCTTTCCTGCGCGCCAAACAGGCGATCAGCTCCCTCAAAGGCGCCAACGCTGAAGAAGATGCCGGCATCAAGATTGTGCTGCGCGCAGTTGAAGAGCCGATCCGCATGATCGTAGCCAACGCTGGCGGCGAGCCCTCGGTCGTGGTCAACAAGGTGCTCGAAGGCAAAGGCAACTTTGGCTACAACGCCAAAGACGACAAGTATGGCGACATGAAATCGATGGGCTAGCTGGACCCCACCAAAGTGACCCGCACCGCGCTGCAAAATGCGGCATCGGTGGCTGGCCTGATGCTGACTACCGACGCAATGGTCGGTGAGTTGGTTGAAGAAAAGTCGTCCGGTGGCGGCATGGGCGGCGGCGGCATGGGCGGCATGGGTGGCATGGGCGGGATGGGCGGGATGGACATGTAATTGGGAAAAGCGCGCCAGCGTCAGCTTTGCTGACGCCGTGCGTTGTCCTCGTTCGAGCATGCACGCTGTCGCGTGACGCTCAACTTGGATGGGGTCTCGCTCCATGATCTTCCCGATGTAGCTGTTGTTGCAACTGTTGTACGAAAAAGCCCGCGAGTGATCGCGGGCTTTTTCTTTTGCCGGGTGCCTGCCCTTGCATTGCAAAGCCCGGCGTCATGAAACAATGCCGTTCCGTCTCAATTGATGATTCCGCCATGAATCTGCCCGTCACCTACGCCGAGGTAGCCGCAGCCGCGAAACGCGTTGCAGGCGCCGCCCATCACACACCCGTGCTGACTTCTGCAACGGCCGATGAGATGACTGGCGCGAAGCTTTTTTTTAAACCGGAAAATCTGCAACGCATGGGCGCCTTCAAGTTTCGTGGCGCCTACAACGCGATTGCGATGTTAAGTGCGGAAGAGCGCAAACGCGGCGTGCTTGCCTTCTCGTCAGGCAACCACGCGCAGGCTATCGCGCTGGCCGGCCAGCTGCAAGACACTGCCGCAACCATCATCATGCCGTCCGACGCACCGGCGATGAAGCTCGCTGCCACGCGCGGCTACGGTGCCGAAGTCATCACCTACGACCGCATGGCGGAAGACCGCGAAGCGCTGGCGAACAGGATTGCCGGCGAGCGCGGCTTGAGCCTGATTCCGCCGTATGACCATGCAGGCGTCATTGCCGGCCAGGGTACTGCCGCCAAAGAGTTGATCGAAGATGCCGGGCAGCTCGATTATCTGTTCGTCTGTGTCGGTGGCGGCGGCCTGATTTCGGGTTGCGCCCTTGCGGCGCACGAACTCTCGCCGGGTTGCAAAGTCATTGGCGTCGAGCCGGAAGCCGGCAACGATGTGCAGCAGTCATTGCGCAAGGGCGAGATCGTCACGATCCCGGTGCCGCACACCATTGCGGACGGTGCGCAGACCACCCACCCGGGCAAGCTCACTTTTGCCATCATGCGTGAACTGGTGTCCGAAGTGCGTACCGTGAGCGACGCCGCGCTAATTGGCGCGATGCAGTTTTTTGTGGCGCGCATGAAGATCGTGGTCGAGCCCACCGGTTGCCTCGCCGCTGCGGCGGTGTTCGCCAGGCACAGTGACATCACCGGCAAGCGCGTTGGTGTGATCCTCTCGGGCGGCAATGTCGATCCTGCGGCGCTGGCGCGTTACCTCGCATAGGGCAGGGCGCTTGCGCGTTCTCGCCGCGCAAAAGCCGTTCGCGCCATTCGCGCTTTCGACTAAACTTGCGATTCACTGACTGTCAGCGCCCCGCCTTTGACGCGGGGCGTTTTCATATTTACGCTGCCGTAAGCAGCCGGTCAGACGCCACCCCCGCCACCCTCGCCACCCTCGCCAACCAGACCAACGATGTTCCTCTACGCCGCCACCATTCTCGTCTCCAGCTTTCTGCTGTTTCTGGTGCAGCCGATCATCGCCAAGCAGATCCTGCCGTGGTTTGGCGGCACGGCCGCCGTGTGGACCACCTGTCTGGTGTTCTTCCAACTGGCGCTGCTCGCGGGCTACGCCTATTCGGATATTTCGAACCGCCTCAAGCCAAAAACGCAAACCACAATCCACATCGCGCTGCTGTTGGTAAGCCTTGCCTCGCTGCCCATCGTCGCCGCGACTGGCTGGAAGCCGGCTGGTGACGAAGACCCGCTGTGGCGCATCCTTGGTCTGCTCGCGGCCACCATCGGGCTGCCGTATTTCATGCTCTCGACCACCGGGCCGCTGATTCAATCCTGGTTCGCGCGCGAGCATGCCGACCCTGTCACCGCGAAGCGCGTCTACCGTTTTTTTGCGCTGTCCAATCTCGGTTCGCTCGTGGGATTGCTCGCGTATCCGTTTGCCATCGAGATGTGGGTATCAACACGGGTGCAGGCGGTGGGCTGGAGTGCGGGCTATGGGCTGTTTGTGCTGTTGTGCATCGGCAGTGCCTTGCGCGCCAGACGTGCATCGCCAGAAGCCTTGGTGGGAGCGGGTCTTGCGGCATCAGTGCTTGAACAATCGCTTGCACCAACGGTGATGGCGGCATCGGTGAATGCAGAATTGACTGGTGCCGATGCCTCGGACACCTTGGACTCCTCGGGCACGTCAAACACGCCGAACAACTCGGCCGCGCCGGTTGCGGCTTCACTCGCCGGCGCTTCAGCCGGTGATGCGCTGCCCGACGCGCCACCCGCGGCCAGCGACTACGCCCTCTGGTTCACCTTCAGCGCGCTCGCGTCGCTCATGCTGCTGTCGATCTCGAATCACATTTCGCAAAACGTCGCGTCGATTCCGTTTCTCTGGGTGTTGCCGCTGACGCTCTACTTGCTGACCTTTGTGCTGGTGTTCGAAGGCCGTGGTGGACGTGGCTTTTACATCCGCCAGCTTTGGCTCGGGCCAACGCTGGTCGCGCTCGGCTTCATGGCCTGGGGCCTTACCGCCGAGCGCGGCGTGCTCGAAATTGACTACGCGATTCCGCTTTATTGCACCGGGCTGTTCCTGACCTGCATGTTTTGTCACGGTGAGTTGGCGGGCGCCAAACCGGCACCGCGCTATCTCACGCGCTTCTATCTGATGCTGTCGATTGGCGGCGCGGCAGGCGGCATGTTTGTCGGGCTCGCCGCGCCCAAGCTGTTCACCGGCTATCTCGAAATGCCGCTCGGCCTGGTGGCCTGCACGCTGATGGCAGTGATTGTCACGCGCCATTTGTTCAACCGTCCGCTTACGGTGTGGGCCCCGCTCGCGGCCCTCATCGCCGCAGGCGCGTGTACCTACTACGGCTGGAAGTACGATGCGTTCCTCAAGGAAAACACCATCTACGCATCGCGCAATTTTTACGGCAGCTTGCGTGTCAAGCAGACGCTTGCTGATACCGACCCGGACGCCAACCGCCGTCTGGTGCACGGCGTCATCATGCATGGCGAGCAATACATCCATCCCTCGCACCGCCACATCATCACCAGCTACTACGGCGACACCTCGGGCGTCGGCATGGCCTTGTCACGCATTCACCCAGTGAATCAGCGCGTTGGTGTGATCGGTCTCGGGGCCGGCACGCTGGCGGGTTACGGGCAGGAGGGAGACTACTTCCGCCTCTACGAGATCAACCCGAAGGTCATCGACATTGCGACCCATTATTTTTATTACCTCACGGGAAGCAAAGCGAAAGTCGAGACTGCATTAGGCGATGCGCGCCTGGTCTTGGAGCGCGAGAAGCCGCAGCAGTTTGATGTGCTCGCGGTCGATGCTTTTTCCAGCGACGCGATCCCTGTGCATCTGATCACGCGCGAAGCCTTGCAGGTATTTTTGAAACACATCAAGCCGGATGGCGCGGTGGCATTTCATGTGACCAACCGCTATTTGCGCCTGGCACCGGTGGTCAAACAGCTTGCCGAGGAGATTGGCTACGAGGCCATCCTCATCACCGACGACGCCGAGGACGACAAATATTTGTCGCGTACAGATTGGGTGATCGTCACCAAGAACCGTGATTTCATCAACGATGAAGACATCAAGGCCCAGCGCGTGACCATCGAGCCGATTGCCGGTATGCGCACCTGGACCGACGACTTCAACAACTTGTTCCAGATTCTCAAGTAGGCTCACGCGCCCGCCCTGTGCTTGTCAGCGGTCGCCTGCGCCGCCAGGGGGAATTGGCGCGAGGCGGCAACGTGCCGCGGACTTCTCCCGTGCGATGCCGTCCATCTGCGTAAAAGCGGCACGCCACGGTGTAAACTTTGTAAAACAAGAAAAACACGGGAGACACTCTGCACGCACCCCGTGCGGCGCAGGCAGCGGGACTGGAGGGCAGTCTGATGCGGATATTGCTGGCGGAAGACGATGCAGTACTGGCCAATGGCTTGAGCCGCAGTTTGCGGCGCACCGGCTTTGCGGTCGATCACACGCCGGATGGCGCGGCGGCCGATGCAGCCGCGAGTGCTGAATCGTACGATCTGTTGATTCTCGATCTGGGCCTGCCCAAACTCTCGGGACTTGAAGTGTTGCGACGCTTGCGCGCGAAAGCCAGCGGGCCGAATGCGCGCATTCCGGTGCTGATTCTCACGGCGGCCGATGCGCTCGAAGACCGCGTCAAGGGCCTCGACCTTGGTGCCGATGACTACATGGCCAAACCGTTTGAGCTTGCCGAGCTGGAAGCGCGCGTGCGCGCCCTCACGCGGCGCGGCCTGTGCGGCGCGCCGACCCTGATCAAGAACGGCGCGTTGAGCTATGACATGTCGGGCCGCGTGGCGTATCTGAACGAGCAACCGCTCGAGCTCTCGGCGCGCGAGGTCGGCCTGCTCGAAGTGTTGCTGCAGCGGGCCGGGCGTCTGGTGAGCAAGGATCAACTCGCGCAGCACCTGTGCGAATGGGGCGATGAACTGTCAAGCAACGCCATTGAGGTCTACGTGCACCGGCTGCGTAAAAAAATCGAACCGGGGGCGTCGATTTCGACCGTGCGCGGCCTCGGCTACTGCCTGGAGAAGGCGCCTGCCGGTATTGCGGCCTGACGCCTGCGCGGGCCATGCGCGCTTGCAGCCGGCACTGCGTCGCGCAGCGCCCACCCCAATCTGATGGCCCCTGACTCTCCCACCCATCTCGCGCGCCCCGCATCCGGGACGGGCGCCACTGGCATGGACGAGGCCGCGGCGCCGCCACCGTCATCGTTACCGCTACCGCGATTGCCCTCGTCCATCGCAGGTGATGGCCTGCGCCGCCGCTGGCAGCGCCTCACCGGCTTCATGTCGGATGGCGCACAGCCCAACAATTCGCTGTTCGGTGAAATCCTCGACTGGCTGTGGGTGCCGATGATGGTGCTGATGCCGGTGTCGATCCTGCTCACGTTTGCCGCCGCCAAGGCACTCTCGCACGCACCGTTCGACCGCGTGCTCTCTGACAACGTGGTGGTGCTGGCCGAGCAGGTCAAGCTGCGCGGCGGGCGCGTGGTGGCCGATCTGCCGCTCGCTGCGCGCGATCTGTTGCGCGCCGATGATGCCGACTCGGTCTATTTTCAAGTGACCGGACAGCGCGGCGAATATGTTGCCGGTGATCGTGACCTGCCGCTGCCGGCCGATGATGAAGCGCCAGTGCCAGGGGTGATCCGGTTTCGCAATGAGGAGCTGCGCGGTGCCGCAGTGCGCATTGCGTATACGTGGGTGGAGTTGCCGCGTACAGGGGGGGCAGCGCGCGCCACAGACCATCCGCTGCGCCTGCCGCTGGTGCAGGTCGCCGAGACGCTCGACAAGCGTGACCAGCTCGCCGACGAAATTGTCAAGGGCGTGATCCTGCCGCAGTTCATCGTTCTGCCGTTCGCGGCGGTGCTGATCTGGTTTGGTCTGGCACGCGGCCTGCATCCGCTCTCCAGTCTGGTGGAGCGGATTCACCGCCGCCGCCCGGGTGATCTGAGCCCGATCCCGCACGGGGCGGTGCCGCTCGAAGTGGAACCGTTGATCGACTCGATCAACGACCTGATGCGCCAGCTCGATGGCAGCCTCAAGGGCCAGCAGCGTTTCATTGCCAACGCGGCGCATCAATTGCGCACACCGCTGGCAGGCATCCAGATGCAGACCGAGTTGGCGCGGCGCCAGGCGGCGTCGGGGGGCGAAGGCGCGGAGCTCGCGCAGAGCCTTGCGCAGATGGCGGTGGCGACGCGCCGTCTGGTGCGCATGGTCAACCAGTTGCTGGCGCTCACGCGCGCGGAAAAAGCGCAAGAGGCCGGTGCCGCTGCGCCTCGCCTGATGCGCCTTGATCTGGCCGCACTGGCGCGCGAACGGGTGCTGCACTGGGTAACGGCGGCAATCGGGAAGCAGATTGACTTGGGGTTCGATGGCGGCAGTGACAGTGCTGCGGCAGCACCGCTGTGGATCGATGGCAATGCGATGTTGTTGGGCGAGCTCATCAACAACCTGCTCGAAAACGCGATTCACTACACGCCTGCTGGCGGCACCATCACGCTGCGGCTGCGTGCGGGGGTAACTGCCGTGCTCGAAGTCGAAGACAACGGCATCGGCATCGCGCCGCAGGAACGTGAACTGGTGTTCGAGCGTTTCTATCGCGTGCTCGGTGGCAGTGCGAGTGATGCCTCTGCCGAAGGGTCGGGCCTCGGTCTGGCCATCGTGCGCGAGATCGCGCTCCAGCATCATGCGCAGGTGCGCATTCGCGATGGCGCGCAGGGACGCGGCACTGTGTTTGCCGTCGAGTTTGCGCTGGCGGAAAGCGCTGCGCACAGCGCGAATACGCACGCGATGGCCGCCGGTGGACGCGGTAAACTGAAGACATAAAAACAGGACGCTGGTGCCGCAGCGCATCGCCCGCATTGCAGCAAACGGGAGTGCATTGACCATCACCGCGTTACTCGCAGCATGATCCCAGGAGATTTTGCGTACCGTGGCATTTTCGATTTTCAGCAAGAAGGGCAGTGAGCCGCCGAAGCCGTCCAAGGCAGAACCGGCCAAGCCCGATGCTGCGCCCAAGCCCGCCGCGCTCGCCCCCGAGGTGATGTCGAGCAGGATCAACGAAATCGAAGCCGAGATGGATGAACTCGATTTCACTGCCCTGACCGCACAGCCCGTCGCCCCACGCCCGCAGCCGCCATCCAATCTT
>JANNCZ010000130.1:0-3535 GCA_031387185.1 Burkholderiales bacterium | reverse complement strand
CTTGTCGTCGAGTTCGCCTTCGCGCAATTTCTTGCGGAATTTCTGGCGCGTGGCATTGTCGGTGTCGGACGCAGCCGTCTCGAAGCCAATGTCGCGCGAGGGCGGCACCAGCACGTCGAGCACGCGCTCTTCGGCCGCATCGTCGGCCGCCAGACGCACGCGCTTGACTGCCGCTTCACGCGCTTCCTTGACGGCGATTTCGGCGAGGTCACGGATGATCGTATCGACGTCGCGCCCGACATAACCCACCTCTGTGAACTTGGTCGCCTCAACCTTGATGAAAGGCGCATCCGCCAGGCGCGCGAGGCGGCGCGCGATTTCGGTTTTGCCGACACCGGTGGGGCCGATCATCAATATATTTTTAGGCGTGATCTCGGAGCGCAAAGGCTCGGCCACCTGGCTGCGCCGCCAGCGGTTGCGCAGTGCGATGGCGACTGCGCGCTTGGCGCGTCCCTGGCCGACGATGTGTTTGTCCAGCTCGTGGACGATTTCCTGCGGGGTCATGGAAGACATGCAAATTTACTCAAGCGTCTCGATGGAGTGGTGCTGGTTGGTGTAAATGCAAATGCCGCCGGCGATCTCCAGCGATTTCTTGACGATCTCCAGCGCACCCAGCTGCGTGTTGTCGAGCAGGGCGCGCGCAGCGGCTTGTGCATAAGCACCGCCTGAGCCGATCGCAATCAGGCTGCCTTCGGGTTCGAGCACGTCGCCATTGCCGGTGATGATGATCGAGTGTTCGCGATCCGCCACGGCAAGCATGGCTTCGAGGCGGCGCAGGATGCGGTCGGTGCGCCAGTCCTTGGCCAGCTCGACCGCAGAGCGCATCAAGTTGCCTTGATGCTTTTCAAGCTTCGACTCAAACCGCTCAAAAAGTGTGAACGCGTCAGCCGTGCCGCCAGCAAAGCCGGCCAAAATCTTGTCGTGATACAGGCGGCGCACCTTGCGTGCAGAGGCCTTGATGATGATCTGGCCAAGGGTGACCTGGCCGTCGCCGCCGAGCGCCACCGAGCTGCCGCGCCGCGCCGAAACGATGGTGGTGCCGTGATACTGTTCCATAGGTATTTCCAGATGGGTGCGCCGGGGCGCAGTTCAAGAGTGTGGACGCAAACGGAGCCTGTTGCCGGCGGTTTGTGCGCTGCCGCACGGGGCAGCGTGCATTGGTCTATTCAAGTTCTCACGCCGCACGCTGCGTAAAGCGCGCCTGCTCGGTAAACCCCATCGAAATGAGCAGCGTGGCGATCAGCGGGCTGGGGCTGCGCAATTCCAGTTCCTTGTTTTTCACATAGAGCGCCGAGAGTACGTTGATCAATTCGCTCGCCGCGGCCGGCTCCATGCGGCGCAAGTCAAACATGTCAATCACGACCAGCCGGCGGCTTTCCGCGTAAGTGTTGATCGCCGCAAAGCGCGGATCGGCGCTGCTTTGCAGTGTGCCCTTGAGATAGAGCGCATCCTGCGGCAGCGCCGCGCCCGCTGCTGTAGTGGCAGCAGTGCCCTTCGATCCAGTGCTCTTGGCCAGATGCGCCGGCACCGCCCACTGCGGCGGCGACACTTCGTAGGTGATGCAGTAGTTGAGCGCAGTTTCCTCAAACACGTCCTGCTTACCCTGAAACTCCTGCAGCTCCAGCAGCAACAGCCAGAACACCTCAGGATCAGTGCGCCGGCCAGTCTCGACTGCACCACTGATCAGAGTGACCAGATGCCCGATATTGGAGAACACCAGATCGATACCGGCCTTTTTGAATGCGCGCAAGCGCTCCAGCAGCAGCGTACAGCCCGGCTCGGCGACCGACTTGATCTTGCCAAACTCGATGCGCATGATCTTGCTGTGCAATGCAATCTCGCCCAGCCTCGCCAATTGCGGCGCGATGGCAGCATCGAGCGCGCCGTTGATTGCATAGTATTGCCCGCCGCCGGTCTCCAACATCGGATTGCTGACGCCGGAGCGGTTGTTGAAAGCGGGGGGCGAGGTTTCAAACGCGACGGCAAAATCAATCGCAGCGGCTTCAAACACGTCCGCTTCACCCAGATTTTCGAGCAGGTCAAACAGCAGCAGCCACGCCTGATGCGCCGCTGCCTGCGGCATTTTGCCGGCTTTGAGTGCGGCCTCGAGCGCGCTGCGCGCTTCGGTGGCCCGGCCTTCGGCGTAGAGCAGCGCCGCTTGTTCAAGCACCGGCGCCGACTCAAACGGGCTGAACGCGAGCTCGCGCATCATCACCGAACTCACGCCCAGTGATGTGAGCGCAGGGTTCGCGCTCGCTGCCGGACTTTTGCTGGCGGCGGCCGCCTTGGGCAGTGCGGGGGCAGGTGACGGCTCAAGAGCAACGGCTGCCCGCGCCACGGGGGCTACCGGCTTGGCTGGCGCTGGGGCCGGGGCAGGTGCCGCTGGCTTCGCGGGTACCGCAGCAGGCGCAGCGGGCTGGGGCTGCGCGGCGGCGGGTACCGGCGCTGCCGCAGGGGCGGCTGGTTTGGCTGGCGCGGATGGCGTTGCGGGCCGTGCTGGCGGCTTGGCACTTGGCGAACCTGCCACCGGTTTGAGCGCCGGATTGAATCCATGTTCAATGACGAGCCTGGACGATTTCGCGACTGGCGCTGCACCCGCTGAGATTGCACTCGCTGTGGCTGTAGCTGCACCTGCAACCGCTGCACTCAGGGCAGCAACCGCTGCCGCTGGTGCGGGCACTGGAACTGGAGCGCGCGGCGCCGGCGCATCCTCCGGCGGCGTCGAGATCACCGTATCGGGAAGATTGGATGGCGGCTGCGGGCGTGGGGCGACGGGCTGTGCGGTCAGGGCAGTGAAATCGAGTTCATCCATCTCGGCTTCGATTTCGTTGATCCTGCTCGACATCACCTCGGGGGCGAGCGCGGCGGGCTTGGGCGCAGGCGGTGCATTGCGGCTGGGTGCAGACGTTTTGCTGCCCGGCTTGGGCGCAGCATCGGGCTTGGCCGGTTCTGCCTTGGACGGCTTCGGCGGCTCACTGCCCTTCTTGCTGAAAATCGAAAATGCCACGGTACGCAAAATCTCCTGGGATCATGCTGTGAGTAACGCGGTGATGGTCAATGCACTCCCGTTTGCTGCAATGCGGGCGATGCGCTGCGGCACCAGCGTCCTGTTTTTATGTCCCCAGTTTACCGCGTCCACCGTCTGTCATCGCGTGCGCGTTCGCGCTGCGCGCAGCGCTTTCCGCCAGCGCAAACTCGACGGCAAACACGGTGCCGCGCCCCTGCACGCCATCGCGAATGCGCACCTGCGCATGATGCTGCACCGCGATCTCGCGCACGATGGCCAGACCGAGGCCCGAACCTTCTGCGGAGGCATCACTCGCACTGCCACCGAGCACGCGATAGAAACGCTCGAACACCAGTTCACGTTCCTCCCGCGCGATGCCGATGCCGTTGTCTTCGACTTCGAGCACGGCAGTTACCCCCGCGCGGGAGGAACGTGAACTGGTGTTCGAGCGTTTCTATCGCGTGCTCGGTGGCAGTGCGAGTGATGCCTCTGCCGAAGGGTCGGGCCTCGGTCTGGCCATCGTGCGCG
>JANNCZ010000073.1:0-5659 GCA_031387185.1 Burkholderiales bacterium | reverse complement strand
AGGATGTCGATGCGCCCATACTCGTCAATGCAGCGTGCCACCGCTGCCTTGACTTCAGCTTCTTTGGTCACATCAGCCGTGTGTGCGGTGCAGGTGCCGCCCTCAGCCTTGATCGCTTCGATGGTTTCGGCGACGAACGCGGCCGAGTGATCCAGCGCAAAAATGGCCGCACCCTCGCGCGCCAACAATACCGAAACCGCCTTGCCGTTGCTCCAGCCGGGTGACGATGCCCCTGCACCCGCAATGAACGCCACCTTGTCCTTGAATCGCACGAGTCACTCCTCCGGTGATGCGCGCCCGCCATGCTCAGCCGGCTTCAGTTGCACGGGACGCGCGAAGCTGCATAGTAATATCTCCGGCCAAACTGAGGGGGGCATACCGCGCATGTCCGAACACAAGTTCGTCTTTCTGGATGATGATCATGTCATTCGCCTGGGCCGCTACGCGCTATCACGCCCGCCCGAAGTGAACGACGACTGGGTGCGCGCGTTCTTTGCACCCGAGCCGGTAGACCCACAAGCGGTTTACGACGCTGCACGCGGTTTGCATCCCTCTGATGGCGTGACGGTTTTGGGCTTGTCAGCGACGCCCGATGAAATATTGCATGCCAACCCCAGCGTCATCATTTTTCGCCGCGGCACGGTGGACGCTAAGCGCATGGACGCCGCCCCCAACCTGCGGCTGATCCAGCGCATGGGCGAGCGCTCTGACGGCATCGACCTCATCGCCGCGCAAGCACGCGGCATCCACGTCTCGTGCATCCCGCGCCTCACCTTGATCTATACCGCCGAGCACGGCATCCTGATGATGCTCGCGCTGGCCAAGCAATTGGTGCGCGCCGATGCGCAGATTCGCGCCGGCACGTGGGACAAAGCGTTGGTCAAGCCCGTCGATGCAGTCGCCTACAACTGGACCGGCACCACGCCGCTCTCTGGCCTCTACGGCAAGACGCTGGGCATCATCGGCCTCGGTGAAGTCGGCGCTATCATGGTCGGCATCGCGCGCGGCTTTGGCATGAAGGTCATCTACAACAACCGCAATCGCCTGCCCGCAGAGAAAGAGCAGGCCTTCGGCGCTACCTATGCCGAGCGCGGCGCGCTGCTCGCGCAATCCGATTTCGTCTCGGTCACTGCGGCCAATCTGCCGGCCAATCGCGGCATGATCAACCTCGACATATTCAAGGCGATGAAGCGCAGCGCGTTTTTCATCAACACCAGCCGCGGCAAACTGGTCAATGAAGACGATCTCTACACTGCGCTCACTTCCGGCCTGATCGCCGGTGCCGGGCTCGATGTGCATTGGGAAGAGCCGCGTCTGGGCGGTGACAAGCTCGCGCAGTTGCCCAACGTCATCATGACCCCGCACTTCGCCGGTGGCTCACGCTTTGGCGTGCTCGATGAACTCAAGCAGATATTCGGCAATTGCCGGGCGGTGCTGGCGGGGGGCAAGCCGGATCATTGTGTTTGAGGGCTGTGCGCCGCACAATGGACGCGGAGGCGCAATTGTTCAAGAGGCAGTGCATCAAGAATGGCTCTGGGAGCGGGTCACGAGCCGAATAGGGCCTGAAGTCCTTGGTGGGAGCGGGTTTGCAGTTGAACGGTGATTTGGGTAGAGTTGAAGTCGCGCGCACTGTCCAATCAGGAAACCGGGCGCTCGTCTGTTCCCAAGCTTCGCGTTCGGCGCGATAGGTACTGCTACAGAATCACCTCCCACTGGCCGCCGTTGGCTGGGCCGATGCGGCGTATGCAACCGGCCTCGCGCATCGCTTTCAGATGTTTTTCGATGCCACTGGTGGAACGCATACCCAATTCGGCAGCCAGCCCCGTGGTGGTGATTTGCGGGTTGCGACGCATGGCCTGCGCGATGCGCAGGCGCATGTCAGCGGTTTTCTCACCCCACTTTTCACCCCACTTTTCACCCCACTTTTCACCCCACTTTTCACCCCACTCCGGTTGCCGGTCAGTTTGTCCACCGACAGCAGTCAGATAGTCAGGCGAAAAAGCGAACTCCAGCCATAACTCGTTCGGCTCGTACCGAATCTGTGGTTCTGGCGTTCCCGCATCCCGGCAAGCTTGAAAGATGCGATGTATGCCACGCCCCCAGGTTTCAATTTCACCAACGCGGAAAAATGCATTGGCCACGCTTGGATTGAACGGCACCGAGGCGTGCGCCCCCAGCAGCTTTTTCAGAGACCAACCTTCCGGGAGCACCGCCGGATTCCAGATCGTGAGCCGGTCTTCATAAACCCGTATCTGCACTGGCGCGGCGACCGCATAGTCCCGATGCACCAAGGCATTGAGCACCGCTTCGCGCAAGGCAGGGCGCGGGACGGGAAAGCGCTCGATGCGCACGATGTCCTTGTAGCCGACCGGCGCCTTTAGATACTTGGTGTGCAGCAAGTCCATCGTCTTGCGCACCTGAGTGAAAAGATCGCCTTCCACCTCGTCGTGATACACCAATTCAGACTCTGAGCGGAAAAAGCCGATCTTGGCGAAGGCACCCGTCACAAAGCGTTGCGGGTCGGGGTGAAACAACAGCAACGCCGCGCGCTTGAGGTAAACCCCTTCGGTGAGTTTCAGTTTCTCAATCAAGCCCGCATCGGCTTCATTCAGTACAGCCGGATCCATTCGCCCGCTGTCAATCGCCTGTTTCCGAAACGCCCGGATCGCATCCTTCGATAAGTCAGCTACGGTTACCCCTGGCACCGGCACAGCGTCCCAGGTGCGCCCTTGCTTGCGCAGCAGAAAACGGTCAAGGGCAGCGCCCTTGATTTCCTGCAAAGTGCTGCCGCTGCGCTGGTAGTAATGCCCCCGGAAGCTGATCGGCGAAGGATAGGGCGGCGTCACCATCTCCAGATAGTCCAGGCCTCGTTCCGAGCGCAGATTCACCTCGACCAGGATACCAAGCAAATCGCGCGTCTTGTTGGGCAGGTCTTCGAGCAGCTTTCTCGCATCGGGAATGCCAACAACCTTGCCCTGATCGTTGCGCCCGATCACCAGCATGCCGCCCGCAGCATTGGCAAAGCCACAAACCCAGCGCAGATGGTCATCGCGCCAGGCTTCTTTCCACTCGATGTGTTGGGACTCTTTCATGATGAAAACGATTTGCTTAACCTCAGTTTCTTGACTCTGCCTGCAACTCAACTTGTGACTTCACCGGCGACTTCACATCTTCTCAAAGAGTGGCGCGATGAACCTCTCACTGTAACTTCACCAGCGACTTCACCTGTCACTTCGCCTGTGACTTCATCTGTCGGGTTCAACAACGCTCTTGGCAATTTTCATTCAGACCACAGCCTTACTCCGCTTTGATCCCCGCCGCCTCCATCGTCCGCGCCAGCGATTCCACATCCTGACGGATCATCGCAGCGAATTCGCGGGGGGATGCGGTGAACGGATCGGCCCCCACCGCTGCAAAGCGCTCGCGCAAATCCGGCGCGGCCAGCGCACGTGCGAGCGCGTCGTTGAGCTTTTGCACGATGGGTGCAGGCATACCCGCCGGCCCATGCAAGCCCACCCACAGACGCAGCGTCACCGCCGGATAACCGGCTTCGGCAAAGGTCGGCACCTCGGACAACAGCGGCGAGCGCCGGTCTGACATCATCGCAATCGGTCGCGCCTTGCCGCTGCGCACATGCACGATGGCCGAGGGCAGGGCATCGAACACCATGGCGAGGTTGCCTGAGATCATGTCTGGGTAGGAGAGGGCGGCTGTCTTGTAGGGCACATGCACGAGGTCCACGCCCGCCGCATTGCGCAGCAACTCGGCAGAAATGTGCGCGACGCTGCCGATGCCTGATGAGCCATAGTTGAGTTTGCTGGGGTTGGCCTTGGCATGCGCAACCAGTTCGCGCACGTTGCGGAACGGTGCATCGGTGCCGGCGGTGAGAATGGTGGGGGTGAGCGCAACGGCGCCGATGGCGGTGAAATCGTTGACCGGGTCATAAGGCTGGGCCTTGACCATGCGCGGGCCGATGGCATACGCGCTCAATGACGAGAGCACGATGGTGTAGCCGTCGGGCGCCGATTTCGCCACTGCGCCGGTGCCAACCATGCCGCCCGCACCGGCGCGGTTGTCGACCACCATGGTTTGGCCGAGGGTCTCGCTCATCTTTTGCGCGAGCACCCGGCCGATGATGTCGGAGACGCCGCCCGGGCCGTAGGGCACGACCAGACGCACCGCGCGCGCCGGGTAGCCCGTCACGTCTGTGGTTTGCGCTGCGGCCTGAACGGGGAGCTGGGTGGTCACTGCCGCTGTGGTGACCAGGCACAACAAGTACGCAGCGCGATGTTTCATGCGATCCCTTTCGAATGGTTACGGTCAATCACTGATTTCATTTCACTGCGCAGCGAAAGCGTATCGTCGGTCGCGCGCCCGTGCATTCAACGCAGGTGCAGCGCAAAGGCAGTCGCGCCTTCACTCAGCCCGGCCTTGAGCGTCAGATCGTCTTCGTAGTCGCCTTCATCTTGGCTGCGAAATGGAATCGGCGCGTCAGTGAACAAGCTCTCAAGGCGCTTGGTGTAGGCATCGCGGATGAGGGGAAATTGTTCATCCGTCACACGATTGCAGCCATGCGCAGAGAACAGCGGCAGCACATCCATGCCGGGATAGAACAGGCAGCCGTGCGTCACCGGAAACAGCAGGTCTTCGAGCCGCCCGTTGATGCCACGCTCGGAGAAATGCGAAGCCATGCCGCCTGTGGTTACCGAGAGCAGGGCGCGTTTGCCCGCGAGCTTGCCTTCGCCATAGCGCCGCGTGCGCCCGCTGGGGAGGATCAGGCCGTAGGCAAAACCATTGCTGAGCACGCGGTCGAACCAGCCCTTGAGCATGGCCGGCACGCCGAACCACCAGAGCGGAAACTGGAAGATCACCGCGTCGGCGCGCATCAACCTGGCCTGCTCGGCCAGCACATCTGCGGTCAAAGTGCCGCCCTCGGTGGCGCGGCGCGAAGCCATGCCGACCGCGAGGCGCGCGCCGTGCTCCTCAGCCGGGAAGTCCTCGGTATCGACCACCGCCTTCCACTTCATCGCGTACAGATCGGATTGTTCGACGCGATGGCCTTGCCGGGTCAATACATCAAGTGCATGATCGCGCAGTGTGCCGTTGAGCGAGCGCGGATCAGGGTGGCAGGTGACGAGTAAAACGGTGCGGGGTGCGGTCATGCGGTCAATTTCCTCAAACAGGTTCGATTGCAAAAGGGATCAATTGCATTGCGGCTCGATCATGCTGTGGCTCAATCAGAATGCGGATCAGTCACAACACGGGCGAATCGCAACAAGGGTGAATCTCAGCGGGTGAATCACAACGCCGGTGAATCTCAGCGGGCCAGCGCCGTCATCAGGCCGCAGGTTTCAAATACTGCTCCAGATCCACCGGCGGATACACCACCTTGACGAAGCGCTCCATTTTCTCGCGCGGCAGGGTCGCATCGATGATGACCTTGGCTACCACGCCGTGCGCATCCGACGACGGGTCGAGTTCGTTGCCGTGCGCACCCGGAATCGGAATCACATCCTCGTGCCAGCGCACGCGCGTGCCGATGGCCCACATCACGTCTGCGGGCTCAAAAATATCGACGTCGTGGTTGACCACGATGATGGTCTTGAAATTGACGTGCGCTGCCAGCGCCGCCAGCGCCACGTTGCGCGCTTCGCCCGGC
>JANNCZ010000908.1:0-2351 GCA_031387185.1 Burkholderiales bacterium | reverse complement strand
TAAGTGCGGATCTTGACCCAGCGCCCGTAAATGCCGAGTGGTTCAAATATCAAAAAGCCGATCAGGATCAAGCCAAAAATCGTTGGCTGCAAGCCGGTCTGCTGGCCAATCGCCGGGGGCAGCACGTCCTTGGCGAACACGATCAACTGCGGCAGCGCGATGATGAATACCGCGCCGAAGATCGCGCCGTGAAAAGACCCAAGACCGCCAATGAACACCAAGGTAGTCATCTCGATCGACAACAGCAGGTTGAACTGCTCGGGCGAAATGAATTGCAGCTTGTGCGCGTAGAGCGCGCCTGCCACGCCGGTGAGCGCCGCCGAAAAGGTGAACGCAATCGTCTTGTATTTGGCGAGGTGGATGCCCATGCTTTGTGCCGAAATTTCGGAATCGCGGATCGCCACAAAAGCCCGCCCGGTCGGGCTGCGCATCAGGTTGATCATGCCGAGCAGAATGATCGCCGTGATGCCCAGCGCAAGGTAATAAAACTTGGTGTCGTTGTCGATGGTGATGCCAAAAAAATCGATGTGCGTGAGCTGCATGCCCTTGTTGCCCTTTGTCACATCTTCCCAGCGGGTCACCACTTCTTCGGCAATAAAACCAAACGCCATGGTCGCGATGCCGAGATAAATGCCTTTGAGGCGCAGCGCCGGCAAGCCGACGATGATGCCCGCCACGCCCGAAAAAATGGCCGCCAACGCGAGCGACAGCACGAACGGGACGCCCTTGGCTTGCATGATCGCTTCGGTATAGGCGCCCACCGCGAGGAAGGCTGCATGCCCGAGCGAAATCTGACCGGTGAAGCCGATCAGCAGCATCAGCCCGATGCCGACGATGGCGTAGATCAGGATGAACACCATCTGCCCCATCAGGTAGTCGGGCAGCAGCTTCGGCAGTGCCAGCAGCACGGCGCCGAGCAGCGCATACCAGAACACTTGCACGCTGTCCTTGAACAGGCGGATATCGTGGTCGTAGTCGGTTTTGAAATGAAAGCGCATGGCGAGGTTTTGTCGGGGGCTACACTTTTTTGCGCAATTTTTCGCCAAACAGGCCGGAGGGCTTCACCATCAAGACAACCAGCACGACGATATAGGCGGCAATGTCCTTGAACCCCTCGGGCAGGTAGAAGCCCGCAAACGACTCCACCAGCCCGATGATGAGGCCACCCACAATCGCGCCGGGAATGCTGCCAAAACCGCCCACCACCGCAGCGGGAAAGGCCTTGAGCCCGATGAAGCCCATATTGGCGTGCACAAACGTCATGGGCGCGAGCAAGATGCCGGCAAACGCCGCCACTGCCGCCGACAAGCCCCAGATCAGCGTGTTGATGCGCCGCACCGGAATGCCCATGTAGTAGGCCGCAAGCTGGTTTTGCGAAGTCGCCTGCATCGCAATGCCAATGCGGCTATAGCGGAAAAACACATACAAAATGAAGCACAGCACGGCGGTGTCCACGATCACCATCAACTGGTCCAGCGCCAGCGCCGCGCCGCCGATGTGCACCACCTTCTCGGCGAACGGCGTCACGATCTTGAAGGTGTCGGTGCCCCAGCCCGGCATCATGGTCACCACGCCGCGCATCACATAGCCCACGCCGATGGTCACCATCACCACGGTGAACTGCGCCTGCCCCAGCACTGGCCGCAGGACGATGCGCTCGGAGAGCATGCCAAACAGCGCCATCGCCACCAGCGCCACGATGATGCCGATCCAGTAGGGCATGCCCATCAGCGCAGTCGTGGTGTAGGCAAAAAAACCGCCCAGCATCATCAAATCGCCCTGGGCGAAATTGACGGTCTCGGTGGCCTTGTAGATCAGCACGAAGCCGAGCGCGACCAGCGCATACACGCAGCCGATCGCGACACCGCTGAACGTCAATTGCAGGAACTGCGCCAAATTGTCTCCTCTGCCTTTTGTGTTTCGTCTTGCGCTTTGATGTGACCTGTGGCAGCAGGGGCGAAGACTACCGGGCAACTGCGCGCGCGTCAATCAGGCAGTGCAACATGGCAGTGCAACATCAGGCAGCGCAATATCTTATCCGTCTGATCTTGCCATTTTTTGGCAAACCCGATACGATGCGCGCATGAGCACCATGAATATTTCCCTGCCGGACGAGATGAAGCGCTTCGTCGACGCGCGCATCACATCTGACGGCTACGGCACCTCGAGCGAATACATCCGCGAACTGATCCGGCGGGATCGCGAGCGCCTGCAATTTCGCCAATATCTGCAAGAGGGCATGCATGCCAAGCCTGCGGGCCGCATGGACAACGCCTATTTCGCGTCATTGCGCAAACGCGCGGCGGCGGGCTTAAGCAAAAAGGCCCGATGAAACCGGCGATCCGCTCGGC